>DATKSG010000091.1:0-14410 GCA_035531775.1 Acidimicrobiales bacterium
GGAGCGGAAGGCCAATCCACCGTCGCTCGATATCCCTGGAAGAACGAAGGCCAATCAGGTAGTCGGCCGGCGTAGGCGTCACCCCATATGTCTGGGTCGGGGGCGCGCTCACGGACTTCCAGCATGTGGTAGCAGCGACCCCCAAGAAGCTGCTCCAGCGCCAACTTGAGTGACGTCGTCCCCGTTCGACCGAGGCCGGCACCGATCACCTGCAGTGTCAACCCGGGCCTCCTTCCCGTTGATGGCGAGCGTTCCCCCGTTGTCGGCGAGCGTCCGGCGACAGCCTAGACACCGTGTCCGGCGAAGGGGCCGCCACCCTCGATGGTCATGCCAAGAGAGACTGCGGACGGGACCGGAGAATGCGTTCGGCTTCCTCGCTGATCGAACGGACGACTTCCCCCGCAGGCCTGATCCCCTTGACGAATCGAGATGATTGCCCATAGATCACTTGGCCTGTGTCGGGGTCGGGTGGCGCCTCGAAGGGATTGGCCGGGCTCGTCTCGGCGCTCTGCGCGCTCACGGCCCTGAGCTCAGCCTCGCGTTCACTCCACTCGTCGGTGAATCGGTTTCGGCGGACCCGTTCCCCGATACCCGCCGGCCACGGCACCCCGGAGACGATGTCGTAGGCGCTCGTCAGCACGGTGTCGCTGCCGTCGCTGGCGACGATCATCTGCTTGTGGAGGTCATGCACCTCCACCGCCTCCGGCGTGGCCAGAAACGCGGTACCCAACCACGCGCCATCGGCCCCAGCGGTGAGGGCGGCAGCCAGCGTCCGTCCGTCGGCGATCCCGCCCGCCGCCAACAGTGCGACGTCGGGATATCGCTCCGCCACCCCGGCGACAAAGGGCAGCAGGCTCATGTGACCGGTGTGGCCGCCGGCTTCGGTGCCCTGAGCGACGAGGACATCGGCACCCCCGTCAACGGCCAGCTCGGCGTCCTCATAGGTCTGGACCTGACAGATCACCCGAGCGCCGGCGGCCTTGCACCGGCCGATCCACGGCCGGGGATCGGAGAAGGACAGCGCGATCGCCGCCGGGCGCTCGGCCAGAGCGGCCTCGAAGAACGGCTCGACGAAGGCGAGGAACGGGGTGATGAACCCCACCGCGAAGGGGCGGTCGGTGCCGGCGCGGATCGTGGCGATCTCCGTACTCACCCAATCGGGGCCCTTGCTGGTGTGAATGCCCCCGAAGGACCCCAGGCCACCAGCAGCTGAAACAGCGCCGGCCAGGGTGCCACCACTGTGCAGGGCCATGGGCGCAGACATCACCGGGTGGATCAGGCCGAACATCTCCATGAACCTGGTGCGAAACATGGGCTCACGCTACAGGTCGGAGGCGGGACAGGCTCAAGCCGGTTGCGGTGACGGCGCCGGTCCATCGGCCGCCGCATCGGGCACGCTTCGGTCGGCCATGGCGAGCAGTGCGACCAAGGGGGTTACCACCAGCCCGAGGGCGACGCCCAACCCGGTGGCGTAGAGGATGAAGGTGCGGGTGCTGACATCGCCCACGTGGGAGATGGCCAGGGCCACGCCGGCGATAGGTGACAGGGCGATGACGGATCCAGCGCCCAGGGCGACGCCCCGGCGGAGCGGGTGACGAGGCAGTCGGACCGCCCTGCCCACGAGTTTCCGATCGATGACAGGGAGCCCGCGCCGATGTTGTTGTATCCGTACCGACAGCGTGCACAAGACGCACGTCGAGATGGGAAGAAAGAAGAAAGTTCCGAGCGTATCGGTAGCAGTCGAGGCCTTCTGCACAAGTGGGATCGACCACAGGGGCACGGTGTGGAGGCCGAGCGAGCCGAACCACGCCAGGCCGGCGTTGACCACCACGTTGACCAAGGCTGTCACGGCAATGGCGTTCACGATCAGCCACCGTCGGTTCGGCTCCGGTATCCCCCGCCACCAACTCCGCACACCGCGCCCGCTCACGGGGAGACATCGTAGGCCCCTGAACGTCGGCTCAGTACCCCAGCCGCTCTATGGCGTCGGCGTCCTGCTGCCAGCGCCGCTCGACGCGCACGTGCAGCTCGACGAAGGCACCCGGGGGCATCTGCTGGCGAACGGCGGTGCCCACCGCCTTGAGCACCGTGCCACCCTCGCCGATCACGATCCCCTTCTGCGAGTCGCGCTCGACCAGGATCTCGATCCGCACGCGAGGCCACTCCCACTCGGTGACCCGACAGGCGATCGAATGCGGCAGTTCCTCGCGCACATGCGCCAGGAGCTGCTCGCGCACGAGCTCGGCCACCCAGAACGCCTCGGGCACATCGGAGATCATGTCGGGCGGGAAGTACGGAGGCCCCTCGGGCAGCAGGGCGAGGACCGCCTCCACCAGCACCTCGACCCCGGTACCGGTGGCCGCCGACAGAGGGAAGTACTGGGCCCCCAGATCGACACCACCGGCTCCTTCGATGATGTCGTGGGCCTCGACCAGGTGGGCGAGCACCTGAGCCGAGGTGGCCCTGTCCACCTTGTTGACCGCAACCAGGAGCCCCGACAGCCGGGAACTCTCGGCGCCGCCCGCCCCTCGACCGCCGTGCCCGCCAGCTGCGACCGAAGCGGCCGTCGCCTCGGCGGCGCGAGACAGCACCAGCCGGTCTCCAGGGCCGATGGAGGAGCCGGCGTCGAGCAGGGCGATCACGGCGTCGACGTCGTCGAGGGCTTCGCCCACGTGGTCGTTCAGCCGGCGGCCGAGGGCCGTGCGCGGCTTGTGCATGCCCGGGGTGTCCACGAACACCGCCTGCAGGCCAGGGCGGTGCAGCACCCCCCGCACCGTCCGGCGGGTGGTGTTGGGGCGAGGCGAAGTGATGGTGACCTTGGTGCCGAGGATGCGATTGACGAGAGTGGACTTGCCCACGTTGGGACGCCCGATCACGGTGACGAAGCCGGAGCGATATGAGGAGTCCACCTCAGTCCTGCCCCAACGGCAGCTCGGGCGAGGGGGCCGCGTCGGCGGCCAAGCGGGTGATACGGATGCGGCCGATGCGGTTGCCCTGAACCCGTTCGGCCACCAGCCGCAGGCCGTCCACCTCCACCGACTCCCCCTGGGCCGGGATGCGGCCGAGGACGTTGAACAGCAGGCCGCCTACCGTGTCCCAGTCGCCGTCGGGCAGCCGGGTGCCGAACAGGTCATCGAGCTCGTCGACCGACAACTGAGCCGTCACCGACACCTCGCCCTCACCGAGGGACTCCACCGGCGGCTCCTCGATGTCGTATTCGTCGACGATCTCGCCCACCAACTCCTCGATGAGGTCCTCCAAGGTCACCAGTCCGGCTGTGCCGCCGTACTCGTCCACCACGACGGCCAAGTGGTACTTGAGTGCCTGCATCTCCCTCATGAGGTGAGCCACGCGCTTGGTCTCGGGTACGAAGTGGGCCTGCCGCACGTAGCCGCGCACGGGCTCGGCCCCATGACCTTCGCGCTCGGCTCTGATCAGGTCCTTGGCATAGGCGATGGCCACGATGTCGTCCACGTTGCCGTCGTGGACCGGCAACCGCGAGTAGCCGGCCGTCATGGCCTCGCCCAGCGCTTCGGACACCGTGTGGTCGGCTTCGATGCTGATCATGTCGGGGCGCGGCCGCATGACCTCGCGCACGATGGTGTCGCCGAACTCGATGATCGAGTGAATGAGGGCCCGCTCCTCGGTCTCTATGACCGCGTCCTCGAGGGCCACGTCGGCCATGGCCAGAAGTTCCGACTCGCTGACGGTGGCCAGCCTGCCCCTCGGCCCGATCAGCAGGTTGGCCAGGCCGATGAGGGTATTGGAGACGATGCGCACCGGCGGGAAGCGGACCACGGCGGCCACCGCCGGGGCCGAGAGCAGCGCGGCGCGCTCGGGGTTGTGCACGGCCCAGTTCTTCGGGAGGGCTTCGGCCAGCACGAAGATGACCACCACCTCGAAGACGGCCGCCACCACCACGCCGATGGCCCCGAACCACCGGTCGGCCAGGATCCCGACCAAGGTGGCCGCCACCAGTTGGCACACCAGCACGAGCAGCAGCACGGGGTTGAGGAACCCCTCGGGGTGCTCGACCAGCCGCACCAGCTGCTTCGCCCCCCGCCGGCCGTCGTCCTCCAGGGACATGGCCTTCACCCGGCTGGTACGGGTGAGGCTGGTCTCGGCCAGGGCCAGGCCGGCCGAGGCGGCCAGCAGCACCAGCACCACGGCCAGTAGCACCCAATCGATGGCCCTGAACCCCCCGGTCGTCGCCGTGACCACTCCCGTCACGGCGTTCAGTCCGGGACCCGGTGGAACAGGGCGAGCAATTCCCGTTCTCGTTGCTCCATGCGCTCGGCCTCGGCCGAGTCGATGTGGTCCATGCCGAGAAGGTGCAGGAGTCCGTGGACGACGAGGAGCGCCACTTCGTCGTCCAGGGCCACGCCGTGTTCCGCCGCGTTGCGCTGGGCCACCGTGGGGCACACGACCACGTCGCCGAGCAGAACCGGCATCTCGTCATCCTCTGAGGCCAGGGGTCCGCCGGGCCCGGTGCCCCCTTCGTCGGGCGACCGGCCGCCGGGGACCGGGCCCTCGTCGATGGGGAAGGCCAGCACGTCGGTGGGACCGGGCTTGCCGAGGAATCGCTCGTGCAACTCGGCGATGGTCGGTTCGTCGACGAACAGCAGCGAAACCTCTATGTCGTCACGGACGCCTTCGGCGTCGAGGACACAGCGAGCCAGCTCGGCCCAGCGCGCGACGTCCATGCCCAGCGCCGACTGCTCGTCGGCTACGAAGACGTCAGCGCCCATTGGGCTTGCCCGGTGTGGCCGACTCGTAGGCCGAGACGATGTCGGCCACGATGCGGGCCCGCACCACGTCGCCGCGCGTGAGGTGCACGAAGGCCAGGCCCGTCACGTCGACCAGCACGTCCTCCAGCCCGAGTAGGCCCGACCGACCGCCGGGCACGTCGACCTGGGTGACGTCGCCGGTGACCACGACCTTGGAGCCGAAGCCGATGCGGGTGAGGAACATCTTCATCTGCTCGGGTGAGGTGTTCTGGGCCTCGTCGAGGATTATGAAGCTCCGATTGAGGGTGCGCCCGCGCATGAAGGCCAGGGGCGCCACCTCGATGGTCCCCCGCTCCAACAGGCGCTGGGCCCCCTCGGGCCCGAGCAGGTCGTACAGGGCGTCGTAGAGGGGACGAAGATAGGGATCGACCTTGGCCATGATGTCGCCCGGGAGGAAGCCCAGGCGCTCGCCCGCCTCGACTGCGGGGCGGGTGAGGATGATGCGGTCCACCTCGCGGGACTGGAGAGCCTGGGCGGCGAGGGCCACGGCCAGATACGACTTGCCGGTGCCCGCCGGCCCGATGCCGAAGGTCACGATGTTGGCGGCAATGGCATCGGTGTAGCGCTTCTGGCCCGCCGTCTTCGGTCGCACGGTGCGGCCCCGGGCCGAGCGCAGCAACTCCGTGGTGAGCACGTCGGTGGGGCGAACATCGTCCTTTACCATGGCGATGGTGCGCCCGATGTCGGCGGCGTCGAGGCGCTGGCCCTGTTCGAGCAGGAGCACAAGCTCGTCGAAGAGCCGACCGACCCGCTCGGCCTCGTTGCCCTCGATGCTGATCTCGTTGCCCCGGACGACGATGTGCTCATCGTGGAAGGCGTCCTCGATCAATCGCAGCAACTCGTCTCGCTGGCCGAGCAGTCCCACCATCAGGTGGTTGCCGGGGACGAGGATCTTGACCTGGGTGGACGACACGGGCGTTCTACTCCGAGCGTACCAGCAGGTCGGCGGGCCACCCCTCAGCCGGGGGGCCACCCCAAGCGGCGTCCGCCGAGGACGTGGAGGTGCAGGTGGGCCACGGAGTTGAGGGCGTCCTCGCCCACGTTGAACACGAGCCGGTAACCGGACTGGTCGACCCCTTCGCTCTCGGCTACCGCTCGGGCCGACGTGAGCAGCTCGGCCACCACCTCGGCATGCTCCACGGCCACGGCGGCGGCATTCTCGATGTGCTCGGTCGGGATGACGAGTACGTGCACGGGAGCCTGTGGGCTCAGATCGCGGAAGGCCACCGTGTGCCGGCCCCGGTGGACGACATCGGCCTGGACGTCACCGGAGGCGATGCGACAGAAGATGCAGGTGTCGTCGCCCACGACTAACCCTCGATCCCGTCGCCGTGACGAGGAGGGGTCCCCTTGAGCTCGGGGTAGAGGTGCTCGAGGCTCCCCGGGGCGATGCGGCACGACTCGATGAATTGCTCGAGGTCATCGGCCTTCAACCGGATGACCCGGCCGAATTTGTAGGCGCTGAGCGATCCTTCGTCGATGAAGCGGTACAGGCTGCGCAGCGTCACGCCCAAGCGTTCAGCCGCCTCCTTGGTGCTCATCCACGAGATGTGCTCGGTCACCAGATCCTCCCGGACGCGGCCCCACACCGGCGCCGGTGGCGCGATGGTACCGGGCGGTCGCGCGCCGTCAGTGGCGCCGGTGGTGGAGGAAGAGGGATGAGGCTCAGGAGGTGACGCGCAGGCCGAGCTCGTCGAGGCGCCGGCTCATGGCGTCGGGCGTGACCCCGAAGAGGCAGGCGATGGCGCGGAGGTCCTCGGCCCGTATGGTGATCATCCGGCCGTTGAAGTCCTGGCGCTGGACCTGGATCATGCTGAGGAAGCGCCTCAGCAGGTCCCGCTCCGGTCCGCTCACCGAGTTGAGCTTGGTGAGGTCGATGGTGACCTTCTCGTTACCGTCCCAAGGGCGCAGTGCCCGACGGGCGCGCGCCGGGTTCTCCGCGTTGGACGCACCGCTGCCGTCGCGCTCGCCGCCGGGTCCCCAACGGTTGGCGTCATCGTCCTGGGGCAGCAGTTGGTCGACGGGCACGTCGTAGAGCTTGGCCAGGCGCTGCAGCCTGGGCACCGAGATGGCTCGCTCACCACGCTCGTATGCGCCGAGCACCGACGCCTTGAACTCCTGGTCCGACATGGCCTCGACGGCTTGGAGTGAGAGCCGCATCTGCTTTCGCACGGCGCGCAGGCGCGAGCCGACGGCTCGCGCATAGGCGGCGCGGGCTGACTCCTCCTGCTCGTCCTCGTCGGACATCACCGGCTGGTTCACCATGACCATCAGACCCTCACTTGCCTTCCGTTCCCGTCTACGGACCGCCCTGCGCACTGCGGAACCAAAGCGCCTCTGCCTGCCGACGCCCCTTGAGCCGGTTCCTTCCTGACAGTCTTGCTCACTTAGAGTGGTGATTGCAAGGACCCGGCCTGCGGTCGAAGTGACGTTACTTCGTGGGATCAGGGATTTCTCGCTTTTGCCCCGATCCACGCACGGCTAGTTGCACCAGTCAACGATGGCCGAACATCCCGTCACGGAGGGCACAGAGCAAGGTGCCCGAGGCCAGGGCGGCTGTCTCGGCCCGCAGCACACCTGGGCCCAGGCCCAATCTCGACGGCGCCGAGGCCAGCTCGGCATCGTCCCAGCCGCCCTCGGGGCCCACGGCCACAGCCAGGACCCCCCCGTCAGGCGGCTCGCCGCCGGGATCGGCCAGGGCCAGGCGCTCGGGGGCCAAACGCGACCGCAGGTCGGACAGGCTCCAGACCCCGTCCACCGTCGCCATCCAAGCCCGGCGGCTCTGGGCGGCCGCCTCACGGGCCACCCGCCGGAGCCGGTCGACGGACCGGTCGGCCCGCTCTCCTTGCCACCGGACCACGGAGCGGGCCGAGGACAGGACCACGATGCGGTCCACGCCCAGTTCCGTGAGCTTCTGGACCACCCACTCCGGGCGCTCCCCCTTCACCGGCACAAAACCGACAGTGACGAGCCGGGCCGGGCGCGGCGTCTCGACCACCGCCCCGTCGGCTTCGAGGGGGCTCCCCGAGCGGTACCGACAGGTCCGCCACCGCCCGGCCCCGTCGGCGGCCACCACCAGCTCACCCGGGCGAAGCCGCAACGACCGCCCGAGGTGATGGGCGTCGTCCTCGCAGACGTCGAGGGTGTCCAGGTCGTCCACGAACACCTGGGCCACGGCGCCGACCTGGGCGGGGCCGGCCCCGGTCACTAGCCGAAAGCCGAGCGCAGGCGCGACAGCAGGCCCTCTTCGGCCGGGGCCACGGCCTCGCCTCGCTCGGCGGCCAGCTGGCGCAGGAGGTCCTCCTGCGCCTTGGTCAGGGCCGTGGGCGTGTCCACCACCACGTGGACCAAGAGGTCACCTCGACCTCTGCCGCGCACATGGGGGACGCCTAGGCCACGGAGCCGGAGCACGTGGCCGGTCTGGGTCCCGGGGGCGATGGCCAAGTTCTCGGCACCGTCGAGGGTCTCGTAGTCGATCGACGAGCCCAGAGCCGCCTGGGTCACTGAGACGTGCAGCATCGACTCGAGGTCGTCGCCCCGGCGGGTGAAGCTCTCGTCGGCGCGCACCGACAGATGGACGTAAAGATCCCCCGACGGCCCCCCGCGGGGGCCGGCCGGCCCGCGGCCCGACAGGCGCAACGTGGAGCCGTTGTCGACGCCGGCCGGCACGTCCACGGTGAAAGTGCGCTGCTCGACCCGGCGGCCGTGCCCGGCGCAGTCCGGACACGGGCTGGCAATGGACTCGCCGAGGCCCTGGCAACGGTTGCAGGGCACGGCCGTGACCACCTGGCCCAGGATGGACTGGCGGACGCGGCGCAGCTCCCCTGCTCCCTGGCAGTCCGGGCAGCGCACGGCGGTGGTGCCGGGCCGGGCCCCCGAACCGCCACAGGCGCCACAGGCCACCGGGGCCTCGATGGCCACCTCCCGTTGGGTGCCGAAAACGGCGTCGCGGAAGCCGAGCTCGACCACCACCTCAGCGTCGGATCCCCGCATGGGACCGGGCCGGCGACGCTGCGCGCCCCCCGCCGCGCCGAAGAAGGCGTCGAAGATGTCACCGAGGCCCCCCTGGCCGAAGATGTCGCCCATGCCCGGGGCCGGGGCGTCGGCACCATCGGGCCCGAAGCGGTCGTAGCGGGCCCGGCGCTCGGGGTCGCGCAGGACCTCGTACGCCCGCGTCACCTCCTTGAACCCGGCCTCGGCGGCGGCGTCGCCGCCGGTGCTGTCAGGGTGCAACTCCCGGGCCTTGCGGCGGTAGGCGCGCTTGATCTCGTCGTCGGTGGCGGTCGGGCTCACGCCGAGGAGCTGGTAGTAGTCGGCGGCCACGTTCAATCACCCTCGCCCGGTTGGGTTTGGGATGCGCTGCCGGCGCGCCCGAGGCGCTCGCTCAACTGCTCGCCCACCACCCGCACGGCGGTCAACGCCTTGGGATAGTTCATGCGGGTCGGGCCGAGCACGCCGATGGTGCCGGCCACGTCACCGTCCACCGACACCGGCGCCACCACCAGCGCACACGAGGCAAGTGGCTCGAAGCCATGCTCGGTCCCGATGGCCACCGACAAGCCGCGGTCGAGGATCTGCTCGATGAGCTCGACCACCACCAGTTGCTGCTCGAGGATCGACAGGACCGATCGCACTGTCTCCACGGCGTCGAAGGCCGCAGCCATACGCGACGAACCGCCGACGAACACGTGGTCGGCTTCGTCGGGCACCGACAAGGTGACCATGGCTGCCGTGGCCCGCCGCACCAGGGCGTCATCTGAGCCGTCGCCGGTGAGCGCCACCTGGCCTGCTTCTCCCAGGGACCGGCCACGCAGCTCGTGGGTGAGGCGGCCGCCTAGCCCGGTGAGCGTGGCTTCGTCTACGGCTTGGCCCAGATCGAAGCTGCGCTTCTCCACGGCGCCGTCGGACAGCACCACCACGAGCAGGGCCACCTGGGATCCGAGGTCCACCAGCTGCACCGAGCGGATGGTGGCCTGGTCGTGGCTCGGGCCCACCACTACCGCGGCGTAGTCGGTGAGGTCGGCCAGGAACCCGCTCGTGCGGTCGAGGAGCTCTTCCACCTCTCCATGGACATGACGGAAGAAGTGACGCACCTGCTGGCGTTGGTCGGGCCGCAACGTGCCGGGGCCGCCGAGATGATCGACGAAGAAGCGGTATCCCTTGTCGGTGGGGATACGCCCGGCGCTGGTGTGCGGCTGCATGAGATAGCCATCGCGCTCGAGCGCCGCCATCTCGCTGCGAACGGTGGCCGAGGACACCTCGACACCGGGCGTGCCGGTGATGTGGCCGGAGCCGACGGGCTGGGCCGACTCGATGTACTCGGCCACCACCGCCTTCAAAATGGCCGCCTTCCGTTCCTCGAGCGGCTCGTCGGCGGCTGCCTCGGGAGCGGGCGGCGACGCCGGACGACGAGCGCGCGACGCCCCGGCCCCGGTGGGCCGATCGCGCTCGGGACCTTTGATGGTGTGGGGGGTCATGGCCGCTCTGGCACTCGATTCTACCGAGTGCCAGCGCAGGGGGGCCTACCGGTCGGCGGTGTAAGCCGAGGCCTACCCGTCGGCGCCGTCGGCCCGAGGGGAGGGTCGTGGCGGCCGGCGGCGGCCCGTCGCCGCCCGGCGGGCCTGCTCGGCCGCCTGCAACCTGGGTAGGAGCCGCAGTACGTAGAAGGCCGACAGCCCTCCTCCGACGGCGATCACCACCAACGGGACCAGGTTGAAGTGATTGGAGACCGACACGCTCGACACCACGGCCAGGACGCCGAACACCACGAGCCCGACGGCGCCGAGGCCCCGCGCCACCCAGAGGCGAAAGGGCCGGTGGTGGTCAGGCAGGCGGCCCCGGAGCCGTACCACGCAGTAGGCGGCCACCGCGTAGATCATGGCTTCGAGCGCCGCTCCGGTGGCCACCAGGACCTGCCACCCGTGCGTGGCCGCCACCACCAGGGACACGAGGAGCGATGTGACCCCGAGGCCGACCACCGGCACCCAGGGGACGGCCCGGTCGTTCAGAGCCGCCAGCTGCCGAGGCAGGCTGCCCTCGCGTGCGGTGGCGTAGATGAACCTCGATGCCGTGATGAAGCCGCCGTTGAAAGTATTGAGGGCGGTCACGGCGGTGATGGCAGCCATGACCCACAGCCCGACCGTGCCGAAGGCGCTACGTCCGAGGTACAGCTGCGGATATGCCGAGAGCAGCTGGTGATGCGTGAGCACGTGGCTCATGGCCACGGTGACCAGGGCACAGACCACGAAGAGGAGGCTGATGGCGATCAACATCCCGCGGTGGATATGGCGGGGCTGGCGCACTTCCTCGGCATTCGTCGTTACCCACTCGAAGGCGCTGAACAGAAAGACGCCGAGGGCCACGGCCTCGAGGAAGTCACCGGCGTGGTGCCCGTGCAGCGGTGACAACGGGAAGCGCAGGGCCCGGTGGCTGCGCACCAGGGCCGTGACGCCGATCACCGCCGTGGCGGCGAGCACCGTGTAGGTGGCCACGTCCTGCAACGCACCGGCCACCTTGACGCCACGGAGGTTGGATGCCACGGCCAGCGCCAACAGGGCCAGGATCCAGATGCCGGCTGACCACGTCGCCTGCCCGAACACATGGGCGATGGCCGACCCCACGATGAAGGCGTCGGCCGCCACCACCAGCACGATGGTGGTCATGTAGGTCAGGGTGATGATGAGGGCGGCACGGTCGTCCATGGACCGCTTCATGTACAGCCGGATAGCGGCCGCCGTGGGGAACATGCCGTTCAGCTCGCCGAAGAAGCCCCACGCCAACAGGGCCAGCAAGCCGGCCGTGCCGATGGCGATCCAGGCCGAGTCCCCGGCCACGTAGGCCACCAGGCCGGCGGCGGCCAGGTACTCCAGGGCGGCGAAGGCGAGCCCGGTCGACGTGGAGACCACGGTGCGCAGGCCCATGGCCCGGCGCAGCCCCGCTGCATGGTGGGTGGGCGCCGCGGCGACCTGCTCGCTCACTGATCGAGAAACGCCACCATCGACATAGCGTCGAGGCGCATGACGTCCTCTTGGGAGCCTCGCAGGACGATTTCACCCGACATGTACTTCTCCGACGGGTTGAGGTCACCCCAGAACATGTCGGCGAAGTCCTCACTGGTGGCCGTGACCACCAGGTCGGGCTGTCCCACCAGTCCCTCGACCAACTCGGCCAGGGTCTGGCCCTTCACCACCACCGTGAAGCCGGCGCCGTTGTCAGTGGCCGAGAGGTGCACCACACGGTCCCACCCCCGCAGCATGCGACGCAGTCGGTCGTTGGCGTTGCAGCGCGCCCTCCAATCGGCGTACGCCTCGGTGATCTCCTCGCTGGTGGCCACGACTCTTCCTAGCGCCCGAGCGCGGCGAGCACCTCACCGGCGGCCCGCAGGCCCGAGGAGAGAGCGCCGTCGATGTAGCCGCACCACTCCACGGCTGTCTCGGTGCCGGCCCAGTGGATGGGGCCGACCGGTTGGCGAAGCGCCACCCCGCAACCGGTGAGCAGCCCGGGGGTGAACACGGCCACCGGCCCGCCGCGGGTGTAGGGCTCGTCGCACCACCGCTGCTCGTGCAACTCGACAGGGGCGCCCGCCTCGGGGCCGAAAGCCCGCATGAGGTCGTCGAGGACCACCTTGTGACGCTCCTCCTCGGACAAGCCTTCGAACTGGCGGCATTCGTGGCCGGCCACGAAGCCGACCAGAATCCCGAGCGAGCCGTCGGGAGGAGAGTCGTCGAAGGTCACCCGCAGCGCTCCGTCGTCGGCCACCAGCTGGCCGTTGAGCCCCTGGTCCCTCCAGAACGGGCGCTCGTACACGGCGTGGTACTTGCTGACCGCTCCCATGGGGGCGCGCATGGAGAGCTGGTCACGCAGCGCCGGCAGCGCCGGCGACCACCGCAGGCGGCCGGCCAGGGCCGGGGGCATGGCCACCACCACCCGACGGGCCTGCACTGTGGACGGGCCGTCCGGCGACGACAGTGTCGCCGACACACTGTCGTCGCCGTAGTCGATGGACTCCACCGGTGAAGACAGGACGATGCGGTCACCGAGCTCCTCGGCCATGCGCAGGGCGAACTGCTGGGCCCCGCCGGTGAAGCGCCGCTCCTGGGCGCCGCCGGTGGTGCGGGCCAGGTTCATGAGGCCGCCCCCGGCATGTAGGTAGAACAAGGCGTAGAGCAGTGACATCTCCCCAGCCTCGGTGCCGAAGACGGCCTTCACCGCGGCGTCGATCATCGACCGGGCCGGAACCGACTGCACGTGGGCGGTGAGCCACGAGCCCAGGGTCTGCTCGTCCTGGGCGGCGGCTTCCGGGGCGTTCCACGGTGCTTCGAGCGGCACCTCCTGCGACGCCAGGTCGAGCTCGAAGATGGCCTCGATGCCTTCGGCGGCGGCCGCCGGGTCGGAGGTGGGGATGAGGCCGGCGTAGGTGCGGCGGACGCCCTGGCGTATCTCGACCCCCTCGCCGGTGGTGTACGTCGGGAAGGTGGCCACCTCGAACTCCTCGGCCAGGGCCAGCAGGTTGTCCTGCCCGGGGCCGACCCACTGGCCGCCGTGGTCCACGACGGCACCCGAGGAGGTGGTCTCGGTCCACACCCGTCCCCCCACCCGGTCCCGGGCCTCGACCAGCACGACGTCGACGCCGTGGGAAGCCAGGTGGCGGGCGGCCGACAAGCCGGCGTAGCCGGCGCCGACCACCAGCACCTCACACTCTCGGACTTCGTCGGTCACTGCTCGCCTCCGTTCACGCCCCGGGTGGCGCGGAGACCTAGTATCTCCCGCCAACGGTCCGACGAGTGGGGGACGGCGTCACTCGCATGAGCAACACGTCGCAGGGCCCGGGGTGGTGGTTGGCCTCGGATGGCAAGTGGTATCCCCCGGAGTTGCACCCCGATCCTGCCGGGGTGGCGTCGCAACCCCAAGGGGCCGACGAGTCCCAGGGCCCGGGGTGGTTGCTGGCCTCGGATGGCAAGTGGTACCCACCCGACCTGCATCCTGACGTCCTGGCGGCCACCGAGTCAGCCGAGCAGCCCGAGCCGGAGCCGGAGCCGGAGCCGGAGCCCGAGCCGGAGCCGGAGCCCGAGCCCGAGCCGGAGCCGGAGCCCGAGCCCGAGCCGGAGCCCGAGCCGGAGCCCGAGCCGGAGCCCGAGCCCGAGCCCGAGCCCGAGCCCGAGCCCGAGCCGATCCTGGTGGGGACTTCCCGCTGGGACGAGGGCTCCAAGGGTGCCGACACCGGTCCCGACACCGGTCCGTCGACGGCCCAGATCCCGGTCGTGGACCGAGGGGCCCAGATCCCGGTCGTGGACCGAGGGGAATGGACGCCACCTCCCTCGGCCCCCGGTGACGACGACCCGACCTCGTTCTCCGTCGGCACCCCCCGGCGCCGGACCATCACTCGGCGCCAGGGTGAGGTGGCGGGCGTCCTCGTCCTCGTCCTCATCGTCGTCATCGCCGTGCTCAGCCTGAACTCCTCGCACAAGTCCCAGGCCACCGGCCACACAGCCACCAGCACCACCCAGGCGTCCACGACGGTTCCCGCGGCCACCGGCTGGACGCTGCCATCGGTCCACGTGGTGGGTGGTCCGGTGCTGGCCGACGGTCGCGTCATCGTCCTGAGCGTGGGAACCGACCAGTCC
>DATKSG010000092.1:0-25518 GCA_035531775.1 Acidimicrobiales bacterium
CCTGGGCGGCCAGATGTCCCGGCCCGGCGGTGATGTGGGTCGAGCCGGCCAGGCCGAAGCTGGTCGACATGGCGGCCACCACCACCAAGCCGGCGGCGGGAGCTACCCAGCGGGGCATACGGCGATCGGAATTGGGCGGGCTCGAGCGGGGGATTCGTCGTCTCTGCACGTCCAGTGAGTGCAGCGCCGACGCCATGATCAACCGGCCGAACCGTGTTTGTCGGTGAGAATTGTCACCGGACCGTCACGGGACCGTCCGTCTAGCGTCGCCACCTGTGGCGTCGGATCGCACAGTGCGTCGGTTCCTGCGGGGCTGGCGCAAGCGCTACCCGTTCCCGGTCGAGTGGGTGGATGACCGGGCCAACAAGCAGCTGCGCCGGGCGGAGGACGCCTGGATGGCCCAGTTCGCCGGGGCAACGGCCTTGAAGCGGCGCCAGGTGGCAGCCGTCGTGGCGTGGCACGGCGCAAGCCCGTTCGGACTCGGCGCCGGCGGCGTGGACGTCGACACGCCGGCCCATGTGCGCCGGTGTGTTCGAGCGGCGCTGGCGGCCAATGGGGCCGACGAAGCGCTCGAACGGCTGGTCGGTGCCGGTGGGGTGGCGGGCTGGGAGCCGTCGCTGGCCAGCGCCGTGCTGGCTGCCTGTCGCCCCGATCTCTATGCCGTGGGGGACAAGGGCACACTCAGGGCGCTCGAAGCGCTCGGTCTGCTCGTCCGGCGCGACCACCACGCCGCTCTCGGGCCCCTCGACTGGTGGCCCTATCAGCGCGAGTGCCGCCGCCTGGCCGAGGTGTCGGACCTGTCGCTTCGCCAAGTGGCCCAAGCGCTACGCGCCGGGTCCGACCGCGCCCCGGCGCTGCCCACGGCACCGATGCGGTGACCCGGCCGCTGGTGACCTGGCGTCAGGGCGTGGACGGGATGGCTAGCGCCGTGGTGAAGGACCAGATGCCGAAGTTCTGGGGCGGGACGTCCTCGCTGCCGGCCATGCCGTAGCCGGTTCCGCCGCCGAAGAAGATGCTCTGCCCGGCGATGGATGTACCCGACGAGGCAGCCGCCGCAATGGGCGACACCCACAGCTGGGTGCCGGTGTCGGCGTCGAAGGCCTCGTTGGCGAAGCTGGTGGTCGAGGGAGCGAAGACGACGCCGTTGGTGTAGCTGGCCGGCGCGTACGTGGGAGTGGTGAGAGGGGCCTGCCACACCACGGTTCCGGTGGCGGCGTCCACGGCGTGCAGTGCGGTGGCCCGCAGCGGGTCACAGCCGGTGGTGTTCGGGGCCGGGGGAAAGCCAGGCGCGCACACCAAGCCGGTGTCGGGGAAGGTACCCGTAGGTGCGCTCTTGTCACCTTGGATGCCGCCCCCGGCCAAGGGGGAGAGGATGGCCGACGTGAGAAACACCGTGGGGCGCCCGTTGGCCATGCCCAGCGCCGGCGAGCCGATGAAGCCACCGATGCCGCCGGGGCCGACGTTGTAGTTGCCTGACTGGGCGGCGTGAACCTGCCACACCAGGTGGCCCGACTCGTCGAGGCCGTAGACGAAGCCGGACTTGCCGCCCTCGATGACGAGTGGCTCGGTGCCCGCCGACGTGGGCAGCGGCGCGGTGATGATCGGTGACGCACCGAAGTCGTCGTCGTAGACCGACGGTGGATTGGTGGACGGGTCGTAGTCGTAGCCGTTGGGTGGCTCGTGGAAGGCCCAGGATTCGTTCCCGGTGGTGGCGTCCACGGCGATCAGGGCCTCGGGGTAGCTGAACTGCGAGGGGCGATTGCAATCACCCACGCCGAACACGGCCATGCCGTCGCCCGACAGCGCCGAGGTGTCGAGGGCCGGGGAGGACCAGACGTCACCGCAACCGGAGTCGGTGTTGTCGTCCTGGCGCGACGAGAGCGTGTGCTGGGTCTGGTTGGTGGCCGGCAGGTACTTCCACAGCAGGGCGCCGGTCCCGGCGTTGAAGGCGATGAGGCCGGGGGTGGTGCCGGTGGCGCCGTTGGAGTCACTCCCCACGATGAGCTCGGCTGGGTTGGCCGCTACGTCCAGTACCGGGGACGACTCGATCTCGGTGGGGCTCTTCACGTGGACCGGGTCGACGTCTTGGTGCCACAGGCACGTGCCGGTGGTGGCATCGAGGGCGTAGAGCGTCCCGCCGCCGCCGAAGTACACCACCGGACCCACCCGGCTCGGCACGGTGCCCACGGCGGCCGACGAGGTGATCTCGCCGTACGACGGCTGGTGCTGGTCGGCGTAGCCGCAGGTGTTGGCGCCGGACTCAATGTTGAAGGTCCAGGCCCCGACGCCGGTGGCGGCGCTCACGGCGTGGAAGAGGCCGTTGTAGTCACCGACATACAGAAGACCGCCGGACTCGATGGGCTCGGCCGTGACCGCCGCCCCGCCGGTGGAGGCGAACCAGGCCAGGTGCAGGCCCGGCGCGTCGAGCTGGCTCACCGTCGAGCAGCCGTTGGCGCTGTGGCCGGCGTCGTGCTGGTACATGGGCCACGCAGCCGTGCACGAGGACGTGCTCGGCGCGCCCGTGGTCCCGCTGGTCATGACCGCCGCTCCGAGCAGCGCCGTCATGGCAGCACCGCTCACCAGCATCCGACGTAGGACGGCGCCGCCCGCCACCTGGAACATGTCCGCCTCTTTTCACTTGGTCGAGATGAGGGGGCGGGGCCGCACCGCCGCGGCCCCGCCCTCTTGTTGCTGTGGTGCTGCTGTCCGCTCAGCAGCCGCCAGGGTTCGGGCCCACCTGGCCGGGGTCGACACCTGTCGTCCCCGTCTGGTTGACGTAGACACCGCAGGTGCCCACGTAGGTGCCCGGCATGTAGAAGATCGGCGAACGCTGGGGGTCGGGGTCCTGATACGTCTGGATGCCCGGCTCGGCGTTCATGTTGGTAGGGGTGCCCGACCGGTACTGGTCGAGGCCGCCGTTGCCACACGACTCGCTGCCGCCGCCACCGCTCGAGCAGTTTCTGGGCTCGGTGGTGCTGGCCGGCGTGTCGTTGTGGTACACGTCGTTGCTCGTCTGGCGGGCGCCCTGGCCCGTGCACGGCGTGGAGGCGTTGGTCCCGCACCCGTGGTACACGGTCTGCTGCTGGGTGGTCCCCTCGGCGCAGATGCCGTCGGCGCAGAAACCGATGGAGAGGTTGAGGAGACCCTCGGGGTTGGTGGCCGTGGGTGTATTGCCGGCGTTCTGCGGCGTCAGCGACAGCGTGGTGCCTCCACCGTCGGAAGGCCCGACCACCGAGCCGGCCGAGTGGCACGTGGTGCTCGGGTTGTCAGGGCACGGCCCGTTCACACCGGACACGCCGTCGTGCTCGCCGTTGTCGGTGTTGTCGTCCATGCCGAAGTAGACGAGCAGCCCGTTGGCCACGATGTCCTGGTAGTCCACGGCACCGCCGGTGGCAGGGGCGAACGTGTTGACCGGCGTGTTGGTGTCCTCGCACGGACTTCCGAGGGCCAGGACGATCGGGCAGTACAGGGCGTAGTAGTCGTACTGCGACGAGAAGCCGATGCCGGAGGCGTTGCTGCCACAGCCGGTGCCGGTTCCCCCGCCGGTGCCGGCGGTGTTGGCGGCCAGACACCCCGAGTGCGGGGAGCCGGAATAGCCGGGCTCACCGAGGCTCAAGATGAAGGGGATGCCCTTCGAGTTGCGGTCGATCGGGACTTGGTTGTTGCCCCATTCGACGTAGCGGGTGTTGCCCGGTGAGGCGTCGCCCTGGCTGGTGCCGCCGCTCTCGACGTTGACGGCCACGTTGTGGCAACCCTGGTCGGTCTGCCCGGCCGGGGTGCTCCAGGCCGAGGAGTTGGGGTAACAATCCTGCTGACCCGGCTGGTACCCGCCGCCGCTGACCGCCGCCGACACCCCCGCCCACAAGGCCACCGCCAGGGCCACTGCTCCGACCCCCGACGCGGCCAGACCCGCCCGCCTACCTGTGCTCATCACTTGCTCCTCCCGCCCCCGAGCTGAGTGTGCACATGTGCGTTCCGCCGCACCTGTGGGGCGATCCTGACATCGACGTCAGTTGGTGTCATGGCTCCGGGGCGAGAACTCCGGAGTCCCCCGTACGGAGCTCCCGCTCGTAGAGGCTCACGACGCCTGCGGTGCTGGGCCAGGCTGGCGGCCGTGTCCTACCGTGGGGCCATGACGCTCGAAGGTGACTATGAACCGAGCACCTGGGACTGGGTGCGTGGCCAGGTGGACGCCTACGAACGCTCGGGTGGCCATGAGGCCACCACGTTGTTGGACACGGGCCTGCCGGTGATCATCATCACCATGCGCGGCGGCCGCACCGGCAAGATCCGCAAGGCGCCGGTCATGCGGGTCGAGCACCGAGGCGAGTATGCGCTGGTGGCCTCCAAGGGGGGCGACCCCAGGCACCCCGGCTGGTACGCCAACCTGCTGGCCCACCCGGACGAGGTCCGCATCCAGGACGGTCCCGAGCTCTTCGACGTGGACATCCGAGAGGTCGACGGCGAGGAGCGCGACGAGTGGTGGCACCGGGCCGTAGCGGCCTACCCGCCATATGACGAGTACCAGGCCAACACCACTCGCCGTATCCCGGTGCTGGTGGCCACGCCCAAGTCGTAGTTCGGCGGAGGCGCCGGGGACCCTCAGCAGCTCGGGTCTGGCGCCTCGACGATCCAGCCCGGATTGGGGTCGGCCACGGCGCCGCCGGTCACGGTGCTCACCACGCCGGGGTTCCCGTCGTTCGCATACGCCCCGCACGTGCCGGCGTAGAGGCCCGGAGTGCCGAACGGCACCGCCGGCGAGCGCTGGGGGTCGGGGTCCTGGTAGGTCTGCACCCCGGGCTCGTTGTTCACCTGAGGTGGCGTCTGTTGCCGGTACGCATTGGCCCCCCCACTGTTGGGTGAGCCATTGGAGTTGGTGAGGCACGGCTGCTCGGTGGAGGAGTACGGGCCACCCGCGCTGCAATTCGATGCCTCGGCGGTACTCGACGGCGTGTTGTTCTGGAACGAATCGGTGCTCGGGGCGGTGCCTGGTGCGCATTGGTCGTCAGCCGCGTTGTTCTGCGGGTTGGTGGCGCCGTCGGTGCCGTGCTGCGTGGAGGTGTTGCCGGCCGGATTGCAGCCGTAATAGATGGTGTTCTGCTGCGTGGTGATCCCGTCGCAGATGCCGTCGGCACACATGCCGAAGGAGTAGTTGACGAGCCCTTCGGGGTGCGACGGGGTGGGCGTCGTCGGGTGCTGGGCCCACTGGGGAGTGAAGCTCAGGACCATGGCGCCGCCATCGGACGGACCGTTGACGGCACCGTCGGTGTTGGTGTTGCTCTGACCGTTCGGATTGCAGTTGGGATCACTCGAACTGGTGGGGCATCCATTGCCGGTCCCTGCGCATCGAGCTTGGCTTACGGTGGCGCTGGTGGCCGGGTTGGCCTGGTTGCAGGCATCGAAGCCGTCGTGTTCGCCGTTGTCTACCCAGTTGTCGTCAAGGCTGGCGTAGACGAGCACGCCGTTCTGCACGATCGGCTCGACGTTCGCTCCGGTGCCGAGGTCTGGAGTCACGGTGGTGTAGCCCGGTGGCGAGGGGTCTTCACAGGGGTGACCGGCGGCGGCCACTACCGGGCAGTAGAACTGGTAGAAGTCGTAGTTGGCCTCGAAACCGAGACCACCGGGGTTGTTGCCACACCCGTACGGGCTGTTCTCGGTACCCGGTCCCGAAGGCTGCGGAATGTCGTTTGGCCCGCTGTTCTGGGGATCGGGCGTGTACCCGGTGCCGTCGGTGTTGGCCGAGATACACCCGGCATGAGGGCCTCCGGTGGTGCCGGGCTGCCCGGGGTTGAAGATGAAGGGCAAGTACCGCTGCGAGTTGGGGTCGTTGCCGGCCGAGTCGCTTCCCACCTCCACGTACCGGGTGTTGTCGTTGTTGGGGTTGCCGTTGGTGGTGCCGCCACTCTCCACGTTGATCGCCGCGTTGTGGCAACCGGGATAGGTCTCGTTGGCCGGAGTGTTCCAGGCGTTGGCATTCCACGGGCAATTGTTCTGTCCCGGCTGGTAGGGAGAGCTGTTCGCCACGGCCACGCCACCCCACGCGGCGAGCACCACGGCCATGGCCCCGATGCCCGACGCCAGTACCGTCGCCCGCTTCCGCCTGTTCATCACGTAGCTCCTCCCGCCCAGAGCATGAGTGGTGCCGCCGCACCGCGCCGTGAACCTAACAACGCGCCTCTTGGCCGTCAAGGCTCGATGGTAGGGGCGCCCGACGCCGTGTCGAAGCACCAGATGCCGCTCTCGCCGGGGGGCACGACCGCCGGCCCGATCTGGGTGAAGAGGAGTCCCGAGCCGACGAAGACCTTCGACCCCACGATGGCGTTGCCCGATGCACCGGCGGCCAGGAGCGGAGCGCGCCACAGAGGTAGGCCGGTATCGGCGTCATAGGCTTCGTCGGTCCCTGTCGTGGTCGAGGCTGCGAACACCACCCCGTTGGCATACGTGGTGGCGGCGTAGCTCGGAGCTTGCGCGGCGCGCCACAGGATGGCGCCGGTAGCCACGTCGATGGCCTGCAGCGACAACACGCGGGTGGGATCGTTGGCCAGGGTGAAATCGGGACAGGCCGCCAGGAGCGGAAGGCTCTGGCCGGCCGGACCCGGGCACATCGCCCCGGCATCGTCGGTGCTGCCCGGGAAGCGCACACCGTCGTCGGCCAGAGGAAGGAAGATGGCGGCGTCGAAGAAGGCGGCAGGCTGCCCTTTGGCACTCCCGACCGACGGGCTTCCTATGAAGCCACCCACGGCCCCGACGAAGGAAGGCGAGAGCTGGCCCGGCTCGGCCGCCTGCACACCCCATATCTCGTGGCCGGTAGCGGCGCAGAGTCCATACGCATGGCCGGATTTCCCACCCTGCACCAGCACTTCACTGGCGTGCGCGGCGACCGGGCAGGGATCGACACTCCCGAAAGCCGAGACGGGCACGGTGTCGAGAACGGCCGAGCCACCGAAGTCGTCATCGCCCGCTCCACCCTCATTGGGGGACTGGGTGTTGTAGATGTTGGCCGGCTCGAACCAATTCCACACCCGGACGCCGGTGGCCGGATCGAGAGCGAAGAGGCCCTCGGCATGGGCGTAATCACCATTGCTGTAGCTGGCCGCCTCCCCGCCGCAGTTCCCCGTGCCGAACAGCACCAGACCGTCGGCTGAGGCGGAGCCGGACGCCGTGATCTGTTTGGCGAACCAGTTGGGGTCGGTCAGGTGGTTGGCCTGCCCGTAGCTGTCGTTGCCGTCGAAGGCATTGTCACCGGCCGGGTCGACGAAACTTGTGTCGAGCACAGGCGAGGACCACACGTCGCCGCAGGCGTCCGCCGTTGAGGTGGAGTTGACAGCGATACCCGGGACGTTGGCGCTGGTGCAATACGGGTCGGGGCTCCCGTCGCCACAGCTGAGGGCGAGCGCATCACTGCCGCCGAACTCCGAGGGATACAAGGTGACGTCGCGCTCGGGCTCGTACCGCCAAAGCAGTGCCCCGGTGGTGGCGTCGAAGGCCTGGAGCCCGGTGACGCCGTGGCCAGGTCCGGAGTTGTCGTCGGAGCCGACCAGGACCTCGCCGTCGGGCCGGGTGGCCGTCAGGTCGACGACGGGGGAGGATTCGACCTCCACCGACGAGGTGGCGGCACCGGGGTCCACGTCCTGGGCCCAGTCGCAGGCGCCGGTGCGGGCGTCGAAGGCATACAGGGTGGCGCCGCCGCTGAAGAACACCGTCGAATCGAGGTGGGCACGGTCGGCGTGCACCGAGGCAGTGACGTTGGCGGTCGAGGTGATGAGCCCGAAGCCGCTGCGGTGCTGGTCGGCATAGGGAGCGGGCTGGTCGAGGTAGCACGAGACCGGCGTGGTGATGGCGTAGGACCAGATGGCCGAACCGGTGGCCTGGGTGAGGGCATGGAAGACACCGGACGAATCACCGACGAAGACGGAGCCGCCGGCCACGACCGGCTCGGCGGTCACGGGGCCGGCCGTGGCCACGAACCACGAGGGCCGCAGGGTGGAAATGGTGAGGCGGCTCACCGTGGAGCATCCGGTACCCGAGTGGGCAGGGTCATGCTGGTACATCGGCCAGCTCGCCGCACACGAAGAGGTGGTGAGCGACAGATCGCTCGGCCAACCACCGCCCGACGAGGCGGCACCGAGAGCGGCGACCAGCGCCGCCGAAGCCCCGATGGAGAACAGACGGCCCCATTGGACCGCACTGATGGCATGCCGCCGCATCGTCTTCCTCCCGCCCAGGCAACGCCCCCCGCCGGGAGCCCGCACCACTCGACTGCCGTGCAACCTGACACGGGAGGGCCGGCCGCGTCAATGCACGACAGCTGTGTTCATCTTCCCGGTGACAGGCGAAGCCAGGCCCACACCGTGGGAGTCACGGTGTGGGCCTGTTCACGCCATGAGCGTTACGGGGTGCCGACCTCGTTGATGAACGGCGCGTAGGTCCGGCACGGCTCGTTGCGCAGGCTCGGGCAAGCCGGTAGCGCGGTGGGGATCTTCACCCCGGGGATCACCGGCAGCGTGAGGCTGGACGGCATCGACGGCGACAAGGCAATGGACACCTGGCCGCCTGGCACCGTCTGGAAGGACCAGATCGGCTGGGTGCCGTTAGGAGCGGCGATGGTCACACGGATGCGCGAGCCGGCCCGGTAGGCGTGACCCTCGTAGTAGAGCGGGATGACCACCTTGACGAAACCGGTGCTCGGCACCGGCGAGACGTCGGAAGCCAGGAAGCTCGGAATGGGGTCGAGGGCGGTGCTCAGCTCCTTGAAGATGTTGTCCGAAGTGGTGGACAGCTTGCGCTCACTGGCGCGCATCCAGCCGTTCTGGACGAACGTCTCTTTGCCGTCGGGACGTACCTCGCTGATGGTCGCCTGCAGATCCACGTCCGGTGTGGACGAACGCACCCACACGGTCACCGACCCGGAGCCGACCACCGTGGTGTTGGCGGCCAGCGGGGCCGATAGGTAGGAGACGGCCTTGCCAGAGGGGTTCTGCTCCCAGTTCCACGACCATTCGGACGCGTTGCCCCAAAGGCCCCCGGTGCCGGTATTGCCGGTGAAGTCGTTCAAGGGCAGTGCGTTGGCGTCGGAGGTGTACTGGTTGACCACTTCGGATGTCGCTGCCGCGTTGGTGAGCGACCCATTCGGGCCGAAGTACCAGGTGTGGGCCTTCGTGTTCGGGACCGGGTAGGTGGAGAAGTAGTGCTCGAACCCGGGGTAGGGATCTCCGGCCGTCTGGCTCCCGGTGGGGGAGATACCGGCGCCGTTGTCGAACAGCACCCGTACCGACGGGATCTTCTCGAAGGCGGCCAGGGCCAACCCGTAGGTGGGCAGCGCCTGGATCGGGTCCACGGGCAGCGTGACCACGTCGGTATTGGCGACTCCCAACGCCGCTTGGTAGACGACCGGGGCGGCGGCTCGGCTGATGGCGGCGTTCACGATCGGGGCCTGGTGGGCCACGAACAGCTCGAGGAAGTCGTACCAGCGGTCATAGGTATAGGGATCGAGCGAGTCGATGTGGGCGCCGTTGGTGAAGGTGAACCACTTCTGGTTGGTGCCGGTGAAGTGCGCGACCAGCTCCGGGCAGTGGCCGCCGGTCTGCTCGTCCTCGAACTGACAAGCCATGAAGACCGGTACGTTGATCTTGTTGACGAAGGTGACCGGGTCGAGGGGGTCGGCGACCGAGGCGTTGTAGTAGTTGTTGGCGTTGATCTTGGACATCAGATCGGCCGCTTCACCATGGAGCACCTGGTTGGCCAGGCACGTGGTGTCGCCACTCTTGATCTGCTGCTCGGCCCAGGCCTGCGTTCCCGGGTCGCCGGCCGGCTGTGCCTCCTGTTGGCGCTGTAGGGCCCAGGCCACTGCGAACCCGGTGTTCAAAATGCCACCGGGGTACAAGGTGGTGGCCGTGGTGTCGATGGTGGACAGCGGGGAGATGGCCTCGAGGTCAGGCGGATCGAGCTGGGCCGTGAAGAGCTGGCTGATGGCGCCGTAGGAGATGCCCATCATCCCGACCTTGTGGCCGAGGACCCAGGGCTGATGGGCGATGGTCTCCACGATGTCGTAACCGTCGAGGTTCTGCAGGGGCTCGAAGAAGTCATACGCTCCGCCGGAGCAGCCGGTCCCGCGCATGCTGATGTCGACCACGGCGAAGCCCATGAGGTTGGCCACCACGGCGATGCCGCTCTGCGGGCCGGCCGGGTCGGCGTAGCCGTAGCCGGAGTACTCGATCAGGGTCGGGTACGGGGGAAGGAAGTCAGGGCCGTTGGGGAGTTTGGTGCCGGAGGGCAGTCCGGGCTCGCCGGCCGGGCTGGTCGGAGGGTGCACGGTGTAGGCGAGCTTGGTCCCGTCGCGGGTGGTGAGATATCCATATCCGCTGTCGGGGATCGACTGGTTGTAGATGGACGGATCCCACGGTGCAGCGGCGTTGGTGTACACCTTTATCGCGCCTGACTCGGCATTGTTGGAGTCGAGGCGGACGCGGTAGCCGGTCCCTGGATTCACGTTGCGAAACAGCAGCCCGCCGAGGGAGTCGGCATCCTGACCGGCCACGACGTTGTTGTTCGAGTCGAGGAGGGTCGCATGGGCGTTGTCGGGCAACCCGGTGACGTAGACCTGCTCGGCGCTGCCGACGGCGTTGAACGCCGGCGCTGGACCGGCCGACGCGCCGGTGGCTGTCATCAAGCTCACGACGAGCCAGGCGCTGATGGCGACTGGGCCTCCCCTTGCCAGCCGACTCGAAGCCAGCCTTCTACCCAGTGTGGTGCCGTTCAACATGCCGCCGCCGCCTTCCTTCGAAATTCGATCCGCGGCGTTAGCATTGCTGAAAGGGGAGTTCGCTGCAATCTCGGCCTTCGGAGCATGCGCCGAGGTGTCGATGCTTGAGCGCTGCCGATCTGCTGGAATGTCGGGATATCCCGACAACCTTCAGAGGAGGCCTCTTGGGCGCTCCATCATCGTTTCGGATCTCCGACCCATCATCCTTCGGGACTGCCATCAGGGAGTTCCGGGTCGCATGCGGGCTATCCCAGGCCGAAGTGAGCGCCGCGGTGGGCATTCATCGGTCCTACCTGTCGGCGTTGGAGCGGGGTCACATCACCGAGCAAGTCATCCGGATGCTCCAGATCTTCCGACGCCTAGGCGTGGACGTCGTCCTCACCATGGAAGGCCCCGATGCCCGGGGCTGAGCCATTGGGCATGGACAACCTGTAAGTCATCGGCGCGCTCGAGGGCGGACGCGTTCAGCCGTCGGCGTCACCGCGGCGCAGCCGGTCGCGCAGGACGAATTTCTGCACCTTGCCCGAGGCGGTGCGAGGGAACTCGTCGACGACGCGTAGCTCCTCGGGCCACTTCTGGCGCGCCAACCCCGTCTTTTCGAACTGATTCCTGGCGGCCGCCAGGTCCGGAGGGTCTGCCCCTGGCATCAGGCGCACGAATCCGCACACGTGCTCGCCCAATCGCTCGTCAGGAGCGGCTACCACCGCCGCCTCAGCCACGCCGGGCAGGCGCAGCAGCTGTTCCTCCACTTCCAAGGCGCTGATGTTCTCGCCGCCGCGGATGATGATGTCCTTCTTTCGGTCGACGATGGTGAGATACCCGTCTTCGTCCATAACTCCGATGTCCCCGGTGGCGAACCAGCCTTGGGCGTCAAACGCAGTGGCCGTGACCGCCGGGTCGGTGTAGCCCACGCAAAGGTCAGGGCCGCGGCTCCAAATCTCCCCCCGCTGACCGATCGGAGACTCGCCGCCGTCGTCGTCTGCCAATCGCACCTCGACATCGAGCAACGGGTGCCCGTCGGTGTAGCAGCGCTTGTTCAGCGGCTCGTCGTGACGGCAGCCGGTGGTAGACGGATGCTCGGTCGAACCATAGGAGCGCACGGGGGAGATGCCGAGGCTGGTCATGCGCTCGGTCACCGCCGACGGCACGGCCGAGCCGCCGAGGCCGATTCGGCTCATTAGCTTCAAGTGCTCGGCCGTCAGGTCTGGGTGGTCCAACAGGCTGGTCAGGAAGAAGGTCGACCCGCTGCCGGAGGCCACGCCGTCCTCCAGCATGGACTTGAGCACCGCCGCTGGATCCCACACGTCGATCAGGTTGATGGGCTCGCCCTTCCATACCGGCAGCAGCAATCCGCTCAGCATGCCGATGCCGTGACCCACCGGTGCCCCCACCAGCAGTGGGGGGTTACCCGACTGCATGGACCCCAACTGCTTGATCTCGAATCCGATGGTGCGGTGCGAGTGCACCACCCCCTTGGGGTCGGCGGTGGTGCCCGACGTGTAGGCCACCAGCGCCGGTGACATGGGGTCCACGGGCAGCGGGCCCTCGAGCTTGTCGGAGCCGAGCAGGTCGGCGAACGGCACGGCCCACGTGGGCAACGGCCCGTCACTCACGCAGGCGATGAGCTCGAGGTCGGGGGCGTCGGCGCGCAGACCCTCCAGCATGGACAGGTAGTCGTTGCGGCCGAAGCGGTCGGCGGTGACCAGAGCACGCACGCGGGTGCGGCGCAGGATGTAGCCCACCTCCTTGGCTCCGTAGAAGTGGACAATGGGGGTGACAACCGCACCGAGAAGAGCGGCGGCCCAGAAGCTGACGGCGGCTTCCTTCCAGTTGGGGAGTTGGAAGGCGACCACATCGCCCGGCCCCACGCCCCACGCCCGCAGCGATGCCGCCAGGCGACGGGCTTCGTCGAACACCTCGCCGAAGGTGCCAGTCCACGGGCGCACCGCCGAGCGGATCTTCATGGTGAGGCCCGGCCTGGCGCTCACCGAGCCACTGATGAGCGTCCCCAACGAGTCGTCGGTCCACGATCCGGCACCGACGTAATCCTTCTCCAGCTGTGGCGGGATGGTCCGCAGCCCCCAGGCGGCGCTCACCGACGGCGCGTTCACCGCTCGAGCCACCCACGGGTGTGGTCATCGCCCAAACCGGGGACCGGAGCCAGCTCCCGCGCCGGGTGGGCCGAGTAGCGGGCCGGGTGCCCCATGGCAGCCTTCGAGCCAGCCTTGCCCTCGTCGGCCACGACGGTACCGCGACGACGGAAGTGGTCCAGCTCGAGCATCCCAGCCCGGTCGAGAACGGGAGCCACCGGCACATCGTTGTTCTCCAGCACGTCCTGCGCCTCGGCCAGTGACAACTTGGACAGCTCCCGCGCCACGGCGGAGTCGAGCTCGTCCTTGCGCTTGATGCGCTCGGCCAGGTCCAGCCCGTCGAGCTCCTCCAGTCGAAGCGCTCGGCACAACCCTGACCAGAAATGTGGCTCCACCAACACACCCACGGCCACGTACTGGCCGTCGGCGGTGGCGTAGGCGCCGTAGCCCGGTAGTCCGTTCATGGGCAGCGGCGAGCCCACCGGGGTGAGCTGGCCCACCGCGCCGGTCCATGTGGCCAGCACGTCGGCGATGCCCACGTCGATGCGCTCGCCCTCGCCGCTCGCCCGGGCCCGGAAGCAGGCGGCGACGGTGGACATCGCCGCTGTCATCCCCGCCCCGAGGTCTCCCACCGGAAGCGAACCGAACACCGGCGGCCCGCCGCGCGGGCGCAGCACTCCGGCATAGGCCTGGTAGTTGACATCGTGACCCGGCACCTCGGCCAGCGGTCCGGTGGCGCCATAACCGGAGATGGAGCAGTACACAATGGAGAAGTTGACGGCGCGCACAGCCTCGTACCCCACGCCTAGGCGGTCGGTCACGCCGGGCCGAAAGCCCTCCATCAGCGCGTCGGCCCCGGACGCCAGAGCGAGGACTTCGTCGCGCCCAGCGTCGTCCTTCAGGTCCAACACGATGCTGCGCTTGCCCGCATTGAGGACATCGAACAGCTCGGGGAACACCCGCATGGGATCGCCGCCGGGGGGTTCCACCTTGAGGACGTCGGCGCCCATCTCAGCCAGGAGCTGGGTGGCGTAAGGAACCGGGCGCCAGATGCCGAGGTCGAGGATCCGCAGCCCCTCGAGCAGTGCCACCGTCAATACCTCTTCCTCGACATCGGCGCAACGCTATCGGGCCGGTCGCCGGCAGTGCCCGCTTCAGCCCGGCGAACTAGGTTCGGGCACGCCCCATTTTGGAGGTGGAGATGCCGACCCGTGCCGAGCAGTGGCCCGTCGCCGACAGCGACATGCACGTCATGGAGCCTGCCGATCTGTGGCAGCGCTACATCGACCCGGCGTGGGCGCATGTTGCCCCGGTGGGCCTAGCCGAGATCCAACGCGACATGCGGGTGCGGGTGAAGAACGCCGTGATGCTGCGCCTAGGCCGCAGCCGCCCGCGCCTGGGTGGGAGCCCATGGAGCGACGCCCAGGACACCGTCTTCGCCGACGCCGAGGCCCGCAGCTGGGACGCCAAGTCGCAGGTGGCGGCTATGGACATGGAGGGCATCGACTCCACCGTGCTCTTCCCCAGCCGCGGCCTCTTCGTCCTGGCCATGCAGAGCGCTGATCACATCGGCCCCGACGGCATGGACGCCGGCCTGTCGGCCGCCATCGCCCGCGCCTACAACGACTGGATGGCCGACTTCGTGACCGACTGCGAGGCGCCCGGTCGTGTCTTCGGCGCCGCCATGCTGCCACCCCATGACGTAGCGGCCGCCGTGGACGAGCTGGCCCGTAACGTCGAGCGCGGCTTCAAGGCCGGGTTCCTGGTACCGGGCCTGGTGGACAGCCGGCCGTGGCACGACCCGGTCTACGATCCGTTGTGGCGCGAGGCGCAGCGCCTGGATGTACCGGTCTGCTTCCATGGCGGAGGGACGACGTATTTGAAGCCGGACTTCGCCTTTTCCGAGCACCTGGACAAACTGATGCTGTGGCACGCATTCAACCAGCCGCTCGGGATCATGTTCGTCACCACCTGCTTCACCTCGGGCGGCATTCTGGAGCGCTTCCCCGAACTACGGGTGGGGCTGCTCGAGGGGAACTGCTCATGGGCGCCGTTCATGATGTACCGGTTGGACGAGCACTGGGAGTGGACCGGCCGATACGAAGCACCGGAGCTGCAAATGAAGCCGTCGGAGTACTTCTTACGCAACTGCTTCGTGTCGTGCGAGGCGGACGAAGCGGTGGCGAGCCACTACTTCGAGGACTTCGGCGACGACAACGTCGTCTTTTCCACCGATTATCCGCACGCCGACTCCAAGTTCCCCCACGCCACCGAGTCGTTCTTGTCGCTGCCGTTCAATGATTCGACCAAGAAGAAGCTCCTGTGGGACAACTACGTGAAGCTCTACAAGGTGGGGGGTTGACGGCGGTGGCCGGGACCGAGGACGAACTGCGATCGCTGGGGCGCGAGATACAGCGCCAGCTGTGGGGCGACATGGCCGCCGACGCCGAGCGACCGGGTACGCCGGCCGGGCAGTTGGCGCCCGACTTTTTCGACCTGGTGCGAAAGTACTGCTTCGGCTCGGTGTGGGCCCGGCCCAACCTGGCTGTGCGTGACCGCTCTCTCGTCACCGTGGCCATGCTGGCCGCCCTCGGGCGTCAGGAAGAGCTGTCGGCCCACCTTCGCGGAGCGCTCAATGTGGGGATCACGCGCGATGAATTGATCGAGGTGCTCATGCAGGCCGGTGTCTACGCCGGGGTCCCGGCCGGGGCCGCCGCGCTCACCACCGCCGCCGGGGTGCTCGGCAGCCCCGGCGGCTGAAAACTCTCCGTCAGTAGGGGGCTCTTCGCCGGTCAGGCCGACTCGGGCGGGCGCAACTCGAGGGTGACCGAGGCGGCGCGCTCCATCACCTCGGCCAGGTCGCTGATGTCGCGGCCGGCCAGTCCCTGGCCCATGGCGTAGGCCAGCATCTGGTGCACGGCCGAAGCCACCGCCATGGGCACTCCCACCTCGCGCCCGGCATCGAGCATGAGCCCGGCGTCCTTGGCCGCCAACCCCAGAGCGAACTCGGGCGGCCGGCCCCGGGTGCCGATCTCCTCCACCCGGCGATCGATATAGGGGGTGGCCCCGCCGGCGCAACGCACCATGTCCACCAAGGTGCGCAGGTCGATACCGCTCTTGGCCCCCAGCGCCAGGCCCTCCAGGGTGACCAACATGGTGGTGAAGGCCAGCAGTGAGTTGACCAGCTTGCCAATGCTCCCCGCGCCCAGTGGCCCCATGTAGAAGGTGGCGCGCCCGAGCGAGTCGAGCAGGGGTTGCACCCGCTCCACCGTGTCGCTGTCGCCGCCGGTGATGAACACCAGCTGGCGCTGTCGCGCTCCGGGGGCACCGCCGGTGACCGGGGCCTCCACCAGCTGCGCCCCCTGCAGGGCGAGGCGCTCCCCCACGGCGCGCACGGTGGCGGGGGCGTTGGTGGTCAGGTCGACCAGGATCTTTCCCCCATCGGCCGCCTCTTCCAGCCACTGCCGTGCCACGGACTCCATGACGGCGGGAGACGGCAACGACAGGAAGGTGAATTCCGCCGCTCCGCCCACTTCGGCCGGTGACTTGGCCACCGAGGCACCGGACTGCAACAGGGCCGCGCTGCGGGTGGAGTCGACGTCGTAGACGGTTACTCGGTGCCCGTCGGCCAGCAGGTTGGCCGACAGTGCCCCTCCGATGTTGCCCAGTCCAATGAACCCGAGGTCAAGAGGTTCCAAGGCGTCAGGCCGTCTCTATGACCATGGCTCCACCCATGCCGCCGCCGGCACACATCGAAACACATCCCACCGAGCCGCCTCGGCGGCGGAGCTCGTTCAACATGGTGATGACCATGCGCGTGCCGGTGGCGGCCACCGGGTGCCCCAACCCGCAGCCGCTGCCGTTGACGTTGGTGACGCCGTGGTCGATGCCCAGCGCCCGCGTGCAGGCCACGGCCATGGAGCAGAAGGCTTCGTTGATCTCGAACAGATCCACATCGCCGATCTTCATCCCGGCCCGGTCGAGCGCTTTGGGGATGGCGATGGTGGGGGCCAGGCCGGTGCGCTCGGGAGAGACCGCCACCGATGCCCACGACCGGACGCGACCCAGGATGGGAAGGCCCTCGGAGGCGGCCACGTCCTCGGACACAACCAGCACCGCAGCCGCTCCGTCGTTGATGCCCGAGGCGTTGCCGGCGGTGACGGTGGCATCGGGCAATTCAGGGTGCAGCACCGGTAGCGAAGCCAGCTTCTCGATCGTGCTGTCGGCGCGAGGCTGTTCGTCGGCGTCGAAGCTGCGCCAGCCGCCCTGGCCGTCGGGCACCGGCACGGCCACGATCTCGGCGGCGAAGGCGCCACTGTGGCGCGCGGCGGCGGCCCGCAGGTGGGAGTGCAGGGCCCACTCGTCGGACTCGCCCCGGGTGATGCCGGCCAGGCGAGCAGTGTTCTCTCCCACCGTTATGGACATGTCGCGGTTGGGGGCAATGGCGGTGGGCGGATGGGTAGGCGAGAACCAGGGTTGGGGGTCGGCGGCCGAGGCCGGCTCGGACTTGAACACCTTGGGCGTCGAGCTCAAGCTCTCGGTCCCTCCGGCCACCACCATGCGGTCCATGCCCGCCTTGATGCTTCCCGCTGCAATGGCGATGGCGCTCAGCCCCGCCGCGCAGTGGCGATTGTCGGCCAGTCCGGGGACGGTGTCCAGCCCCAGGCGGACAGCCACGTTGCGGGCGATGACGCCGCCACCTTGGAGCGACTCGGCCAGGACGATGTCGTCGAGTGATTTTCCGTCGATGCCGGCGCGGGCGATGACCTCGCGCAGCACCACTTCGGCCAGGGTGAACGCGTCCACGTCCACCAGCGAGCCCTTGTAGGAGCGGCCGATAGCGGTACGAGCCCCGGCCACGATCACGGCTTCAGTCACGATGTGCCTCCCTGGCCACGATGTCGACAGAGATCATCGCAGTGCCTGAGGCCATTTGGCGAGCGCGGGGTCCGCCTGGGACAACTGGGACCGGCGGGCAGCAGTTGCCGTTCCTGCTGTTACTGAGATATGGCGAGGTGACTGGCTAGAACTTCGGTGAGGCTGCCTGCAGCCGTGGCCAGTACGAGGGCTACGTGGAGCGGGAAAGCGTCGGGTTCGACGGAATCGAGTTGCAACAGCCCGACGGGCTCTCCCCCTTGGTACAAAGGCACTGCCAGATAGCTTCGTGTATGCCGGGATGTTGATTCGGAACGTCGTTGCGCTGGGACAGCGGCAGCAGGCAAGGTGATGTCTGCTAGGTAGCGCATCTTGCCACTCGCGATCACCTCGCCTGCAACGCCTTGGCCCACCGGGATGCGGGCGGACCGGGCCGTGACGGTAGGGGGTGGGTAAGCGGCAGCCAGGCGAATTCCGTCAGGGCCAAGGAGTTGGACGCTGGCGCCGGTGAAAGCGACAAGTTTACGTAGCGTGCGCAACATGAGGGTAAACGCACTGTCGAGGTCGGTGGCGGACTGCAGTTCAGCATTCAGGTCAATTAGCAGCTGAGGATCAAGATCTGAGCCGCGGCGCAGATGTCCCTGCGCCCGCACGTGCGTCGTGGCTCGATGTGTAGGCATGACCGAGGACGGGTAACCGAAGAGGAAGCCCTGACCTTCGGTTACGCCATAGTGCACCAACGCATCGCATTGATCTGCGGTTTCGACACCTTCGGCCACAACGGTCATGTCCAGTCCTCTGGCCATCCCGATAATGGCCCGGATGACGTGTTCGGCACGTGGGTCGTGCCCAAGGGCGGCGACAAACGAGCGGTCGATCTTGACAACGTCACATGGCAGCGTGGTCAGATAAGTCAGCGTGGAATGTCCGGTGCCGAAGTCGTCGAGGGCGACCCACACTCCATCCGCCCGCAGCCGCGCCAATGTTTCCGAGGCGGCACCGGGATCCGTGAGCAGGGCCGTTTCTGTGACTTCCACGCACAACCGGTCACCAGGCAATCCCGTGTTGGCCAGCTCGTCTAGGACGGTGTCGGCAAACGAGGGATCGCTCAGTTCGGCTCCCGATACGTTGACGGCCACTCTCCCCAACGCGAATGAACTGTCGACAGCGATTTGGAACACTTGGCGGCGGACAAATGCGTCCAACGCCCCGATCAGCCCTGATCGCTCCGCAAGGGGAACGAACTTCCCCGGGGTGATCGGCCCGAATTCACTGTGGTGCCAACGGACTAGTGCCTCCGCGCCGGTCAGGCTGGCGTCGACGAGCAGCACGGTCGGCATGTAGACGACCGACAGCCCACCGTCGCCGTTGTGCAATGCTCGGTCCAGATCCCTAATCAACCTTGGATCTTGGTCGGTCAGCACTGGCCCCCCAGCCCTCAGCGTCGCGGGCCCCTAGTTTAGGCACCTTGGTCGGATCCCGGGCAGGCGGCTGATCACATGTGTGACGATCTTGGAGCGTTGGTAGCGAGAAGCCTCCTCTGGCGACCCGCTCAATCCCCGGCCGGGATGCGGGTGGTCGAGCTAGTTGGTTGTGGCCGCTGAGCGTGGGATTACCGGATATCCTTCCGGTGGAGGGGCATTTTTCCTGCTTCGGCGGCGTCGGCTTTGGGGGGTTGCGAACAGGGGGGGTTGCAGATGGCCAGGCGGCTGATCTCGTTGTTCACGGTGTTGGCGGTGCTGGTGGTTGTCGCCGCGTCGGTCGGAGCTTGGTGGGTCATCCGCCAAGGCGTTGACCGTCAGAACAGGGCACTGCTCCACGACGACGTGAGCCAACTCGCTTCGTCTCTCCAGAGCGAGTTGCAGCTCCTTCGCAACAATCTGGACGGCGTCGTCTTCTACGCGCTGGGCGCGCCTGCCGGCGCCGAGGCGCAAGTGTTTGCCGAGCAGGCAAAACCCGTTTTGACAAGCCCCGCGACCTCGGTCGCGCTCGTCAGCATCTCGCCACCAAAGGTCCTGTTTGCGGAAGGGCCGGACCTGCGGGCCGGGGAGTACCTGCCCTCAAGTGTGGTGACTCAAGCCCCTATCGGGCTACCCAGTCCGACCACCCCGACGCTGGGCGCGACGGTGTTTCACTCAGGGTCAAAGACACTTCTCGCGATCACGTCGACTCTTGTGATCGATCCCAATTACGCTGCCATCGAGACCGTAAAGCTGAACCAGACAACGGTCACGCCGAATCGGACCGGGCCGTACTCGCGCCTGTTTGTAAACCTCTACAACGCGACGAAGCCCGTGAAGGGGCAACTTATTGCCACTACATACGGCCTGAGCCCCCTTCCGCAGCCCGTCGCAAGCGAGATAGTTCGATATGAGGGGGTGGCTTGGCTCGTCGAAGCCTCCCCGCGTGCGCCGCTCGTCGGAGACTCTGCCGCCGCGGCGTCCTGGATCGTGCTCGGCATCGGGCTGATACTGGCGATGGTCCTGGGCGCCAGCACCGAGATGCTGGTGCGCCGCCAACGTCATACCGCTTCTGTGGTCGCCCAGCGCGAGGCCGAACTGCTCGAAGCGCAAGATGCCCTCGTGCTCCAAGAGCGCCTGTCGGCCGTCGGGGAAATGACCACTGTCATCGGCCATGAGCTTCGCAACCCCCTTGGTGCGGTCATCAACTCGCTGTATCTGATCCGCAATAGACTCGCCGGAACCCTCGACCCAGAAGTGGAGGGGTTCTTCGACCGGGTCGAACGTGAGACAACGCGGGCGGCCAAGCTCTCGGAGGACCTGACTGCCTTTATGCGAGACCGTGTGCCCGAGATCGAGGAACTCGATCTCCGCGAGATGGCCTCTGAGGTTCTTCAATCGACGCCACAACCGTCCGGGGTCGCGGTGAATCTTCCTACGCCGGGAGTCGTCGTCGATGCCGACAAGGCGCAGCTCGTCCAGATGCTCGCCAATCTCGTAACCAACGCCTATCACGCCATGCCGGATGGCGGAACGCTTCAGATCTCCGGCTCGATGCTCGATGGATCGACCAAGATCGCCGTCCAAGACAGCGGTAAGGGGATCGATCCTGCCCACACGCATCGGTTATTCGAACCGTTCTTCACCACAAAGCCCACGGGGACGGGGCTGGGACTGGCCATCGTCAAGCGACTGGTCGAAGGACACGGTGGTGATATTTCGCTGGCGAACCGGCCCGAGGGTGGAACCCAGATCACGATCAGCTTGCCCCGGGTGCCGCATGGAGGACGACCTCTCCTTTCGACGAGCGCCCACCGAGAGTGACCCCCGGCGATCGCGTCCTCGTACTGGTGGCCGAAGACAACGAAGGCCTCCGTGCCACCACTTCCCTCATTCTCCGCGAGGACGGATACGAGGTCGTAGAAGCTGAAGACGGAGACGATGCTCTCGCAAGGCTGTCGGCTGATTCGTTCGACGTGGCACTGCTCGACGTTCGCATGCCAAAGACAGACGGCACGACCGTCGTGGAGAACATGGCCCCAGACCCCCCGCCCCCGGTGGTCGTCATAGTCACCGCCTTTGACATCGACAATGACATTCGCGCCAAGCTCGGGCCCAAGGTCTACAAATATCTGCGCAAACCCGTTGCTCCCACTCACCTGATCGAGGTCGTGGGCGAAGCTGCCAGACTGGCCAAGGCCGCCGATCAGTAGTCCCCGACTCGATCCCTTCAACGGGTCGCGTGACGAGGGGCGTTCGGCAGTCGCAATTCATGGGGCGCCTTGTCGGTGACGATGGCGACGAATGCTTCTTCGAGATTGGCGGGGACGGCGTCAATCTCCGCCAAGATGCCCTGACGGATCAGTAGCTCGCCTACTTCCACCGTGTCTAGGAGAGAGGTGGTGGGAGTGAAGCGATTCAAGGTGGTTGTCCGCCGAGACCCGGAGGACCGCTCTGCATGGCTTGTGCACGTGGTTGGACAGCCCGCAACGCACACCTTCGGGCGGTCACTGGCCGAGGCCGAGCGGCACGGCGGGACCAAGCGGTCAAGGAGCTGACTGACGCCGGGATCAGTTATCGGGACGTCTCGGAGCTTCTTGGACTTTCGCACCAACGAGTCGCACAGATCGCCAAGGCGTCCTGAACCCGCTCGGTATCGATATTCGAGAGGGGGGCATAATCACCTTCTGGTCAAGTTCTCGTCTGCCCTCGCGGGGTAAACGCCGGATGGACGATCAAAGCCGGGGATTTTGCTCAGCCAGACCAAGCCTCAAGATCGGCCTCTGACCAGGGCCAACGGAGTGTTGGGGCTAGCAAGAATCGAACTTGCGACCTCAGCATTATCAGTGCAGTTGGCTCGCAGCGTTCGCGTACCCATCGACCTGCGATTACGTGTCGTCGCCGACCACCGAAATGGCATGCCGTGCCACTTACGTGCCATTTACGTCGAAGGACGGTCCCGAACAGGCGGCCTTGCGGTCCGAGAACAGACTCCGAAGTTTCAGAGGCCCTGAGCGATACCGAGCGGCGCGCGGGGCCCCGCACGGCGAGCAAGAACCAAGCAATGCCGCTTGGTCAGCAGAGGCGGGCAAGATTTGAAGCGCAGTAACGTTTCCGAGCGCTTTGGCGTCTGGCCGAGGCCCCGAAACGCCGCATGTACCCCGGTCGGCCCGGCGCCCTCATTGAGTAACGGTCCCGGCAGCCAGCGTCCACAAGCGGAGTCTCTGGCTCAAATAGCAATCACGATGCGAAACAACCCCAGGGGCCCAAATGGCCCCCGGGGTGCTTCGTCGAGAATGCCGGGCTACGAATTGAAGGTGAATGTGGCGTCGAGAAGGGTCATGCTCCCAGACGCGTGCTGGCTCGAACCGTTGTTGGATTCTGAATACGTGTACAGATCGCCGGCGACGTACACCGAGCCTGCTGAAACGGTCGAGTGGTCAGGGCAGTAAATGCTCGTCTTGAACACATACGTGCCTGGCGGATAACCAGAGCCAAAAGACAGCGAATTCGTCGACGCCGACGCTGTCCCGTCGCTACACCTCGGACCGTAGCCGCCGAGGTTGGCATAAGCGTAAGAGTCGTCGCTATGCAGGTAAATGCTCCCGATAGAGTACGGGACAGGTGACGGCTGGAATCCGGTCGACGACAGCGTCCCTGTCGTGAAGTCGGAAACGATGTCAATGGAAGAGGTCGCCGTCGGCGAATTCGCGGAGCCCTCGGTGAACGCCCCGGCGTAAGCGCCCTCGCCGATCACCTGATTGCCGTTCGTAGCTGATGAACTCGCTGCCAACTGTCCCGTCGACCCAGTCGGCGCACTCCAGCTCTCGGCTGCGGACTCCCCAGGCAGCGACGCCGCTGCGGAGACGCAGTACAAAGGCGGCAACGCAATAGGGAGGGGCAGTGGAAGGTAGAAGTAGAAATTGTCGAGCGCGGGTACAAGGTTCGCTCCAGCGCAGCCGTAGCCACCGCCATAGAACGCCGAGACCGTAGCCGTCGACGCCGAGGCCGGAGCCATGGTTGCTGGCACAGCAACCATCGTGCTCATTCCAGCCAGGACTGAAAGAAACGCAATTCGGCGTAGCATGCACGATCCTTTCACACGGACTGAATTCGTCAGCCGCCGTCGCTACTGCGAGCACCGTGCGATGGCGCGAGTCCGTACCTGCGCCACCCAAGCAACGAACCCGTGGTCTCCGCCATCGAATCAGCCGCCTGCCGCTGAGCAATTCTTCTCGCTTAAAGCTGGAAAGTCAAACGATGACAGTACGGCGGATCGACCAATCACCGGCGAAAGCTAGGACCGCGACAAATCAGAGTTCGCTCTGAGTGGGGTGAAGACCGCGATTAGTGCCAGCACCCTGGCCCCAGCGAACTGCGGTCGCCGCGCGTATCCGCGTATCGCTCCCTGGAATAAGCATCGATCCTGCTCGCACCAAACTGGCGGCGACCCGTCCGATAACGACACGTCAGGATGCGGCTCTCAAGCCGGGTTGGCCTCGACACTCGGAGCACGACTCCCGCCCGCGAACGCCTCCGAGAAGTGCCCTTGCAACGCCTTTGCCGCAGCCCTGTCAGCCTCCGTGGAATGGTGAGCGTATCGCTCCAACGTCATGTGCGCCGTGGAGTGTCCGGCCCGTCCTGGGTGACATTTAACGGCACTCCAGCATCCGCCATCGCCGTCACCGCGACGTGCCGGAGGCTGTGGAACGTGAGCCCCGCCGGCACGGACGGCTGCCGACCCGCCTTGGCATCCTCGGCCCTGATTCGCTCGACGGCCGGGCGCAGGATGCGCTCAACGAACCTGCGCCTGAGAACGCCACCACGGGGACCGAGGAACACGAGCTTGTCGGAGTCGGCCTGAAGGCTCCCCTGGTACTCGGCCAGGTGTCGTGCCAGCTCGTCAATCAGAAAGCCCGGTGCTGCCAGCGTGCGGAGGCTCTTATCGGTCTTGGCGTCCGATTCGACGCTCAGGTGCCCAGCAAGCTCCTTCACGGTTCCGGCAACCGTGACCGACTGGCGCATGAAGTCGACATCGCACACCCGTAGCCCAATGGCCTCGCCCCACCTGAGGCCGAGTACGGCTCCGGTAAGGATCAGCGCTCGGTAGATTCCTGGCACCTCATCGGCGAGCCGGGCGAGCCCTTCGGGCGTCAGTGTCGGTTGTTCCGGTGCTCGCACGGCAGGCAGAGCGATCTTCCGAGCTGGCGAGCGCCCGATGCGGTCGGCGTCCACGGCTGCGTTGAGTACGGCTCGCAAGGCTGCGAAGTCACGTCGCACGGTCGCCGGCGCCACCTCCTGCGCTCTGGCACTTGCCGCCGCTTGGACGTGCTTGGGCGTGATCGCTGCCAACGGCAACGGCCCGAGGCTCGGGAGGAGCACGGCTAGCCCTTGCTTATCGCGGGCTACGGTTGCCGCCCGTTTTCCCGGTAGGGCAAGCCACTCTGCACGATCCGGTGACATCTGATCTGTGGTGCCGAGAGGCACTGCTGAAAGGATGTCCACATGCCCAGGCCCTATCCGAAGGAGTTCCGTGACGACGTGGTGGCCGTGGCCCGTCGTCGAGACCCCGGGACGACGCTCAAGCAGATGGCGGCGGATTTCGGGATCTCCGAGTCGTGCCTCAACAACTGGCTGGCCACGGCCGAGCGCCAAGATGGCCTGCGATCGGGTCCAGCCACGGCCGAGATGATCGAGAACCGGGCGCTCAAGAAGCGCGTCCGCCTGCTCGAGCAGGAGAACGAGGTGCTGCGCCGGGCGGCGGCCTATCTCTCCCAGGCGAATGTGTCCCCAAAAGGCTCTACCCGCTCGCACTAGAGCTGGCCGTCGACGGGATCCCCGTCACGGTGACGTGCCGGGTGCTCAAGATCGCTCGCCCCTATTACCGGTGGCTGGCCCAACCGGTCTCCGAGGCCGAGTGGGACGAGGCCCATCTGGCCAATGCCATCTTCGACGCCCACCGCGACGACCCCGAGTTCGGCTACCGCTTCTTGGCCGACGAGGTGACCGACGCCGGCTTCTCCGCTTGTGAGCGAACGGTGTGGAAGATCTGCTCGCAGAACGGCTGGTGGTCGTCGTTCGGCAAGAAGAGGCCGAAGGCCAAGCGCGCCAAGGTGCAGACCCCCGCCCACGACGACCTCGTGCGCCGACAGTTCACGGCGTCTGCCCCCAACACCTTGTGGCTGGGCGACATCACCGAGCACTGGACGCGTGAAGGCAAGCTCTACGTCTGCGCCATCAAGGACGTCTTCTCCAACCGGATCGTGGGCTACTCGATCGATGAGCGGATGAAGGCACGCCTGGCCGTCGCGGCGATCAACAACGCCGCAGC
>DATKSG010000093.1:0-72200 GCA_035531775.1 Acidimicrobiales bacterium
ATGTCGAGCTGGTTCCACCCCTTGGCTCGAAGCCGGAAGGCGAGCGCTTTCTGCTCAGAGCTCAGGCGCTCGTAGTTTCCTCGCATTGTCGTCCTCCCGTGATCGGCTCTCGCTTATTTCACAGGAGTTGTTGCGCTGACCAGTTGAATCCGCCGACCCGATAGGCAATGGCCACCTCGGCACCGGGGTCGCCGAGTTCGAGGAGCGAGGCCAGGCGCGCTGAGGCCTCGTCGCTCAGCCTCTCCTCGCCCCTGAGCAGCAACCTGCGGGCCCGGTAGAGCGGGTCGTCACGCCGGCCTCGATGACCCAGTTGTTCGATCTGGACCCGCCGGCGGATGGCATCGAGGGAGCGATTGGCCAGTGCGATGACGTGGAAGGGGTCGACCACCTGGGCCGCCTGGGGCAACACCACGCTGTAGACCGCCGCATAGGTGGCCGACATGTCGAGGGCTCCGTATTCGATGCGCTGCTTCCAGGATTTGGGCTGTTTGTCCAGCCAGGCGGCCACCTCCACGTAGTTGCGGCTGGGCAAGATGTCGATGATCTGGTGGTGCTCGACATCGGCCACGGTGGTGGCGTAGTCGGTCCGGTTCCCCGCCAGGCGCACGAAGGAGGCCTCGTCGAGGCCGATGGCGGAGGTCTTGTTCAGGCGCTTGCGATCGGCATCGAGAAGGGCTTCTCCATAGGTGGTGACCGCGTCGTTGACCGTGTGCCAGTCACAGGCGAGCTCCGCTGCCACCTCCTTGACCGTGCGCCCGTCGCCGATCTGGCGTGTCGCCCATTTGGCAGCCCTCGTGGTCAACCGGCATTTCTTGGCCGCAATGTGGTGGTCGCTGAGCATCCAGGTCTTCTTGGCGCAGCCCTCGTTCACACAGCGCATCCGGTGCTTCTTCCAGGCCAGTGACATGGGCGTCCCATAGACGGGCAAGTCGACGTAACGGACCACCGGCCGATCCTTGACACGGGCCTCGAGCCCACACAATGGGCAGCGCACCGGATCCCTGATCAGCTGTTCGATGGCCAGCCCGACGTCGGGTCCGTGGCGCTCGTAGTGCAGGACCACCACATCTTTGAGCCCGACAAGGGCCTTGAGGATCTCGCTATGGTCGCGAAGAACGAAGGTGCTTCTTGGTTGTTGGGTCACACCTCAAGCTTGAAGCACCTTCGTCGCGTCTGAGGTGATCCTGGTCAGGGGCGCGCCCCACCAGAATCCGATGAGCCTTCAAAACTGCGAAGATTCAAAACCACGCGGTGGAGGTGAGCGGACTCGAACCGCCGACTTCTACGTTGCGAACGTAGCGCTCTACCAGCTGAGCTACACCCCCTGGTCTTGCCAGATTAGCGCCGGCCTCGCCGCCTCCGGGAAGCCGTATAGGGCTCAGCCGCTGGGTCGGGATGCCTCCAGGGCCTGCTGGAGCCGGACTTGCAGCACGGTGGTCGTCACGTCCGCTCGGCTTCTCTCGACCACCGCCCTGAGGGCGTCCACCGAGCGACGCAGTCCACCGGTGATGGCATCGGGATACTCGACCGTAACTAGAAGGTCGTAGGCATCTTCCATTGACTCGAGAAGCTCCTCGCCCCGCTGCACCTCACCGGCCCGGAGCTGGTCGAGCAGATGGCGGCGCAGCTCCGAGGCGGCCTCGGCCAACCCGTTCAACCACGCGGCCAGCCCTAGCTCCATGTCGTCGGGACCCGGGAGAGCCGACCCGTCCACGAGGGCAGCGGTCAGACACGCCTCGGCGTACTCCTTTTCGGCATCGTGGAGGAAGCCGGCGGCGGCAAGGGCCGAGAACGGCCGCAAGGCGGCCTGGGCCTTGCGAAGCGCGCCCTCGGCCTCGGATCGCCGAACCTCTGCCGTCGCCCCGTCGTGTCGGTGGACGGCCCGAATGGCCAGGCCGCAAGCCCGGATGGTCTCACGACAACGGGCTAGCGCCTCTTCACGGCCCCGGTGCACTTCCTCGAGGCGGCGACGAGCATCGTCGCCGATGGTGGCCAGCTCGTCAGCGCGAGCCGGCACGGAGAACCAGTGGGCTAAGCAACCTGGTGATCAGTGCGCTGCCGTACGCCGGACGCTCACGGCCGACTCGTGCTGCACCGGGGTGGGCAGGTAGTGCAGCTTGACCTCCCGCTCGATAGCGAGATTGCGCAGGTAAACGAGCAGTCCAACGTACGAGGCCAGGAAGACCGCTCCGACCATCGTCACGTACAACAGGGGACGCAGCGTTGGGATGGCACCAAGGAGTCCGGTGCCGACCAGAACGCAGAGCATCGAGACCAGGATGTCACGACGACGCTTGCAGGCATCGGGCCGGAAGTACGGATCGGGCCGCCTCGAGCCGTGGCTCCACGTCGGCAGCCCGTTGGCCGGCTGGGAATCGGGTCGCACCACGAGGAGTCCCGAGGCTGAGTATCTAGGTGCTTGCCACATCGAGGGTTGCTCCGTGCCCAAGCGGTGCGCCGGATCCACGATCATCGGACCGGTGCGCTCGAGGATCCGCAGCTGCCGGTGAAACGCTCCGATGGAGTCGGTCGACTTTCGCTCCGCCCTCCGACGCAGGAGGCTCGGACCAAGTACGACTGCCCACACCATGGCGAGGATCAGGAGGACCACTATCGTCAAGACCTCTCGACCTACCTTCCGCTACGAGGACCCTAACTAAGAGCCCCGTTCGATTGGTGGATGGTCGGGAACCGTCCGTGCCCCCGTGCTGCCGCCCTGGGTTCACGCATTCTTTACTTGAACAGCCAGATGCCCGCAAGCGCTTTTTCGACCGTCGGCCCAGTGGCGCACGTTGGGCGGATGGAGCCGCGCCGGCACCTCCGGCCGCCCCACCCGCCACGACGGCCACCGGCCACACATCGTTGTCCTCGGTCCCCGGACCTGGGCCACCGGGACTTCTGATCAGAAAAGGGCCATCAGAGGGGCATTCGATGCGTCTGGACGCTCTGCGTGGCTCCCACCCTTATGGGCGTGACCAGGAAAAACGCCCCCGGGTCCTTCCGCTGGCCACGGCAGGCTCCGAGTCACCGCAAGGTACGCGTGACTTAGGCTTTCCCCTTATGAGACGAGTTCGGCGTGCGATTCACGCCCTCGGGGTGCGGGGTACCGGACCACGGGGGGCGCACGTCGCCCGTCGACACGGGGGGTTACCAGCCATGGACGACGACACGCAGCAAATGCGATCGCTCGTTGCTGCTGTGCGCCAACACTCGTCCCGAGTCGGCTCCACCCTTTCGCTCCACATGACCCGGCACCTGCCGGCAACCGTCGCCCGCCTCCGGCGAGGCGTCGAGCGCATGAACTCAATCCGCGAGACCGGCAACCGCATGGTGTTCGGTGGCATCATCATCGGTGGAGCGGCTGTCAGCCTGTTGATCGGCATGGTGGTCGGTGGGGCGTTCGCCGGGGTCGACGTGGCACTTCCGCCTGCTGGTCAAGCACCGACTCCCCCGACCATCGAGTACGCGGCACCGACGTCCAGTAGCCATCACGGCACTCATACATCGGCGGCTCGCCCGACAACGGCGGCCAAGCACGCCGGCTCAGCCAACGCCAACGGCGCGTCCGGGTCGAGCGTTAATGCCGGCGGGAGCGGGAACGGATCGAGCAGCAGCACCTCCGGCGGAGGCGGGGCCGGAGGTGCATCGACCTTGCCGAGCGCTCCCGGCGCCGGAGGCACTACGGACACCACGCCTGTGCCTGGGGCAACAAGCGGCACGGGCGGCGGCACCACGGGTGGCGGGAGCGGCTCGAGCTCCGGAAGTTCCGGGTCGGGTTCGAGCTCCGGCGGTTCCGGGTCGGGTTCGAGTTCCGGAAGTTCCGGGTCGGGTTCGAGCTCCGGCAGTTCCGGGTCGGGTTCCGGCAGCTCCGGCGGCAGCAGCGGAGGCTCCGGTTCGGGCGGCGGCGGGAATACCCTGTCGCCGATCGGCCAAGTCCTCTTCGGTTGAGCCTTCTCAGCCGAACAAACGCTTCGTGGTCAGCCCCCGGCTGATCCTTCGGCCCTGGCCGACACGCGACCGTCACGGTGATCGACGATCACCGGCACACCGAAGCACCTGGACACAGCCTCGGACGTGAGGACGTCTCCTATCGGCCCTTGGGCCAGCAGCCGCCCGCCGGACATCAAGGCGGCGTGGGTCGTCCCGGGCGGGATCTCCTCGGGATGGTGGGTGACCAGCACCAGCGGCGGGGCGCTGTGGTCCGAAGCCAGCCCCGCCAGGCGACGCACCAGCCGCTCTCGGGCCCCGAGGTCGAGCCCGGCTGCCGGCTCGTCGAGCAGCACCAGCTCGGGCCGGCCCATGAGGGCCCGGGCCAGCAGGACCTGCTGGCGCTCCCCCTCCGACAACACCTCGAAGGGCCTGTCCCCCACTTCGCCCATGCCCGCTTCGGCCAGCAGCTGCTCGGCGCGTTCGTGGTCGGCCTCGTCGTATCGGTGCCACCACGTCTCCAGGGCGGCATAACGCCCGCTCACCACGGCGTCGTGAGCCGACACAGTTGGACGCAGCCCCCGCAGCACCGAGCCACTCACGAAAGCCACCCGCTGGCGCAGCGCCCTGGCGTCGGTGCGCCCATAGGTCTCCCCTAAGACCTCGACCGTTCCGGTGGTGGGCAGCAGCCGCATGCCGGCGACCCGGAGCATCGTCGTCTTGCCCGACCCGTTGGGCCCGAGCACGGCCCACCGCTCGTCGCCGGCAACTTCCCAATCGATCTCCCTCAGCACCGACACGCCGTCGCGCACCACGGCCACGTCGCGCAGGCGCAAGACCGCGTCGCCGGCCATGACGGTCGGCTCAGGCAGCGGGGATGCGACGCAGGACCCGGCCCACCAGTCCGCTCAAGTACTGGTCCCAAATGCGGTCACCGAGGAGCCAGAACCACATCTCGCGGCGATACCCGATCACGATGTCCACGAACGCCTCACGGTCGAGGCCCACCGGCTCTAGCGTCGGGCGCCAGCGTTGCCAGAGCACCACCGCCACGCCGATGTCCCCCCCGGGCCCCACTCCCCATTCGGCTCCACCGAGCAACCCGTCGCGAAGAGAGGCCCGCATCTCAACGGGCTCCTCCACGTACTCCAGTCGCAGGTCGAGCCGGGGGTCGGTGGTGCTCACGCTGGCCTCGTCACCGGTCGCGCACCACCGGCGCCCGGTCGGTGCCGCCGTAGGCGCTCAGATGCTCGGCATAGTCGATGAACAGTGGAGCCTCGGGATCGAGCTTGCGCTGCAAGGTCCGCTCGGCCACTCGCTTGTCCAGCCGGTCGAGTCTGAGCAAGGCCTCGGGATCGTCCAGGTCGCGCACGTCGAGCCGCCCCCGGGCCCGGTGGAAGGCCTGGAGGCCCACCTCGGTCCGAATGAGCAAGCTCGACCAGCCTGTCATGGACCCGACGCTCCCGACGGACAGGTCGGCGCCGCGCCCGAGAAAGTCGGCGCACTCGTCGCATCCCTTGAGCGCCGCCCCGTGGAAGTCCTTGATGGGCTCATCGACGGCCACCGAGCCGTCGCGGTACTCGACGATCATCCTCCCGTGGATCACGTCGACCTTGCTCACCCGGTCGAGGTCTACCCCTCGCTTGTCCCGCAGCTCACGGAGGGTCAGCGCCTCGTAGTCGAAGTTCTTGGTGCACAGCAGGGCGATGGTGAGCACTACGGCGTCGATGCGGTGCGCGCCTGTCGGCCAGCGCCGGGCCTGCATGGCTCGGATGCCCTGGATCTCGCACGGCGTGCCCACTACGGCCAGGCGCGGCCTGGGCGGGAGGTCGTAGGCGCTCAAGTCGAGCTCGGCCAGTGCCATGGTCTGGTTGTAGTAACTCCCGGCCGCCTCCACGATCTCCTTGGCCGTGGTGGCCACGTGGGCCACCCCCTTCCACGGCTCGTCAGGGTCCTTGCTCGGGCGGGTCACCAAGGCCCCGTCTATGTCTCCCCCAGCCAGCGCCGCCAACAGCAGCGCCGACACCACGCCGCCGTCCTGGGCGTCGTCAGGGCGGGCGCCGGCGCGCACGGCGTAGCGTTCGAGCACCGATCCCAGCCCGTCGCCCGGGGGCCCGCCGGTGATCTTCCAGTACGGGTCGGCGGCGTCGGACTTCACCACCACCGGGGCGTCAGGGTCACCGCTCGGCGTCGACGGCGGCCACAACGCCTCGTAGCGCAGGCCACCTCTGGGACAGAAGTCCCAGCACAACGAGCAGCCGGTGCACATCTTCACGAGCTCCGGCAGGCCGCTGTCTTCACCCACGCCGATGGAGTTGGACGGGCACACGGCCACGCACGTTCCGCATTGGATGCAGCGGTCGGCGAAGATGACCCCCGCCTCGAGCTCCCAGAACCACGTCTTGCCCGGCGGCTCCTCCACGCCGTTCATCTGGTCGCGGATGGAGAAGCCCTTCACGACCGCGCTCCTGCACCACGGGCCGGGCTGAGCTGTGCGCCACCGGCCGCGCTCACTGGGGCGCTGTCGGCCAACCCGGCCAGGGTGGCCCGCAACTCGTCGTTGGGGGTACGACGGGCCCAGTTGTGGAACGGCTCCCCGGCGCGGCGTTCAGACTGGTAGCGGCGCACCACCCGCAGGAGCGCTTCGGGGACCTCGTCGACCGGGCGGGCGTTCTCCACCCAGTCGATGAACCCGGCGTCGGTACCGAGCGAGCCCCCCATGCCGATATCGACACCCTCCACGATTCGCTCGCCGACATGGGCAGTGTCGCCTCGGAAGCCGATGTCGGCGATCTGCGGCTGGGCGCACGATGCCGAGCATCCCGAGAAGTGCATCCGGATGATCCCGGCGTCCGGAGCCGGCTCCCCCATGAGCGCCCCTGCCCCCACCACCGCCGGGATCGGGTCGTCAGCCAGGGCGGCATCGAGACGTCTGGCCCAGGCCACGGCGCGTTCCTTGGTTTCCACCACGGCGAAACGGCAGAACTCGCTGCCGGTGCACGCCACCACTCCGCGCTCGAAGGGGCCGGGATTCGGCGAGTACTTCTGCAGCAGCGGCTCGGCCAGCAAGTCGGCCAGCTTGTCCTCGGGTATCCCGGTCAGCACGAAGTTCTGGTCGGTGCCGAGGCGCACGGTGCCGTCGCCGTAGGTGGCGGCCAGCCGGGCCGCCTCCACCAGCTCGATCCCCGTCATGCGTCCGACTGGGACCGAGCAACCCACGTAGAACAGGCCCGGCTGCCGTTGGGCGTGCACGCCCACGTGGTCCCCCCGGTATCGCCGGGTCAGCTCCTCGCCCGCCGGCGCCAGGGTGAACCGGGTGCGGGCCGCCAATTCGGCCCGGAACCCCTCGGGCCCGAGCTCCTGGGCCAGGTAGCGCATCCGGGCCATGCCCCGGTTCTCCCGGTTCCCGAGCTCACCGAAGAGCTGGGCGATGGCCCGTGTGATCTCCACCGCCTGCTCGGGCACCACGAACACGTCGATGTCGGAGGCCAGGCGCTCGCCGTCGCCCAGCCCTCCACCCACCAGGACATTGAACCCAACGGTGCCGTCGGCGGCGCGCGCCGGCCATAGCCCGATGTCCTGGATCTCGGCCTGAGCGCAGTCTTCGCGGCACCCCGTGGCGCTGATCTTGAACTTGCGAGGGAGGTTGGCATACTCGCGGTTGCCGGTGAAGAACTCCGTTATGGCTATGGCCGCCGGCAGGGCGTCGAATGCCTCGTCGCCGTCCACGCCGGCCACCGGGCAGCACAGGACGTTGCGGGCCGAGTCCCCGCACGCCTGGATGGTGGTGAGGCCCACATCGGCGAAGCGCTGCCAGATCCGGGGCACGTCGCCGATGCGAATCCAGTGGATCTGGACGTCCTGCCTGGTGGTGAGATCGGCGTAGCGGTTGCCGAAGACGGCGCTGTCGTCGGGCCCCTGGCCGAAGGCCTCGGCCACGATCCCGATCTCGCGGGCTTGGGCCGCGGTGAGGAAGCCGCCGGGGACCTTGACCCGCATCATGAAGGCGTCGCCGCCCTGGCGCTGGGGGTAGAGCCCGACCCACTTGAGCCGTTCCTGCTCACCAGCCACCTTGTTGATGGCTCCTGGGCCGGCCGCTGCATAGGTGTTGATCACGGCATCGGCCACCTCGAGCGGATGGCGGTCGAGCTTCCACCGTTCCACCTGGTTGAGCTCGCCGATGGTCCGGTACGGGTGCACGAACCGCATGGCCCGGTCGGTGCCGCGCAGGTCCACACCGAAAGGGCTGTCCTTGTCGAAAGGCATCAGGGGTGCAGCCCACACTCGGTCTTGCCCAAGCCCGACCAGCGCCCGGCCCGGGGGTCCTCACCCGGCGCCACCGGCCTGGTCGTGGGTGCGCAACCGATCGAGAGATACCCCTGTGACAGCAGCGGATGGCGGGGAAGGCCGTGGTCGGCCACGTAGTGGGCGATGTCGTCGTCGGTCCACGTGGCCACGGGGTTAACTTTGACCATCCGGCGCGCTTCGTCCCACGACACCACCGGGGCGGCAGCCCGGGTCGGGGCGTCCACCCGTTTGAGCCCTGTCAGCCACGCGCTGCGACCCTGAAGGGCGCGATCTAGAGGAGCGACCTTGCGAAGCTCGCAGCACCGGTCGGTCCCGCACGGCCAGGCGTTTGCCTCCGGGCCGGGCGTGAGGACCCGGAGATTCAGGTCGTAGCGAGCCTTGACCTCTTCGACGAACTCCAAGGTCTCGGGGAAGTGGAACCCGGTGTCGAGGAAAAGGACCTCCATGGCCGGGTCCACAGCCACGGCCAGGTCCACGATCACCACGTCCTGGAAGGAGCAGGCCAGGGCCACCTGTCCTTCGAAACGCTCGACGGCCCAGGCCATGACGGTACCCGCAGGCGCCGTCTCGAGCTCGGTAGCGCGTGCCTCGAGCTCCTGGAGGTCGATCTCGACGCCTGCGTTGGTGGACATCGCATCACCTCCTGGGCTGGGGCCCGTGCACGTCCCGGATGCTCCGGGTACTATATATGACTATTCAGATCAAGATTTGTCCCTTTAGGGCCGGGTCCCCCGGCGTGGGCCCCTTCCGGCCCCGTCCCCCCGGCACGGAGCCGCTCCCATGACCACCTTCATCGACACCATCGACGACCAGGGTTTCGAAGCCCCGTCGCCGTGGCGCCCCGATCACCTGGACCTTCTCGAAGCTCACGCCGTGTTCGTCCTGAGGGAGGTGGCCGCCGAGTGCGAGCGGCCGGTGCTGCTCTTCAGCGGCGGCAAGGACTCGGCCGTCCTCCTGCGGCTGGCCGAGAAGGCCTTCCGTCCGAGCCGTTTCCCGTTCCCCATGATGCACGTGGACACCGGCCACAACTTCCCCGAGGTTCTCGACTACCGCGACAAGCGGGTGGCCGACCTGGGCGAGGAGCTGGTAGTGGCCTCGGTGCAGCGCTCCATCGACGAGGGCAAGGCGGCCGACCCCGGCCCCGGTGGGACCCGCAACCGGCTGCAGAGCATCACGCTGCTCGAGGCCATCGCCCGCCACGGCTTTGACGCCTGCATCGGCGGGGCTCGGCGCGACGAGGACAAGGCACGGGCCAAGGAGCGGGTGCTGTCGTTCAGGGACTCCTTCGGCCAGTGGGACCCCCGTAACCAGCGCCCCGAGCTGTGGCACCTCTACCAGGGCCGGGTCCACCGCGGCGAGCACCTGCGCGCCTTTCCGCTATCGGACTGGACCGAGCTCGACGTCTGGCAATACATCCGCCGCGAGCGCATCGCCCTGCCCGAGATCTACTTCGCCCACCAGCGCCAGGTCGTGGCCCGCGACGGCATGCTGCTCGCCCTGTCCCCGTGGGTCACCCCCAGCCCCGGGGAGCTCGTCGACACCGCCGAAGTCCGCTTCCGCACCGTGGGCGACGCCACCTGCACCGGCGCCGTGCGCTCGTCGGCTCGTACCATCGACGAGGTGATAGCCGAGGTGGCGATGTCCACGGTGAGCGAGCGCGGTGCCACCCGGGCCGACGACAAGTTCTCGGAGACGGCCATGGAGGACCGCAAGCGCGAGGGCTACTTCTAGCCATGCCCGACGCCCCGGGAACCGGCGCCCAGTCGGCGCCGGGCTCGGAGCTGCTCCGCTTCGCAGCTGTGGGTTCGGTCGACGACGGGAAGTCGACGTTGATCGGCCGTCTGCTGCATGACACCAAGCAGCTCTTCGAGGACCAGATCGAGGCCATCTCCACGGCCAGCCGCCGCCGCGGCATCGACGGCGTCGACCTCTCCTTCGTCACCGACGGGTTACGGGCCGAGCGCGAGCAGGGGATCACCATCGACGTGGCCTACCGCTACGCAGCGACCCCGGGTCACAAGTTCATAATCGCCGACTGCCCCGGGCACGTGCAGTACACGCGCAACATGGCCACCGGCGCATCGACCGCCGACCTGGTGGTTGTGGTGGTGGACGCCACCGGCGGGCTGCGGGAGCAGACGAGGCGGCACTGTTGCATCGCGGCGCTGCTCGGGGTGCGCCACATGGTGGTGGCGGCCAACAAGATGGACCTGGCCGGCTGGGACCACGCCGCCTATGAGTCGGTAGCCCGGTCCATGGCCGAGGTGGCCGGGGCGCTCGGCATGGAGAGCCTGGCCGTGGTACCCGTCTCCGCCCTGATGGGCGACAACGTGGCCGTGCACTCTCCCCACAGCCCCTGGTACCACGGGCCCACCGTGCTCGAAGCGCTCGAGGGCGCCGCCGCCGGGGCCTGGGCCCACGAAGGCGGAGGTGGACCGCGCCTGCCGGTGCAGTGGGTGGTCCGCCAACCCGGAGGGGGGCGCCGCTACGCCGGCATGGTCTCTGGCGGCACGTTGCGTGTCGGCGACCACGTGGTCGTGCTGCCGAGTGGCACCCGCAGCCGGATCACCGCCATCGGCACCTTCGACGGCCCCCTGTCCGAGGCCACGCCGTCGTTGTCGGTGTCGGTGGAGCTAGAGGACGAGCTCGACGTCTCGCGCGGCGACCTGATCGCCCCGGTGGAGGGGGCCCCCGAGCCCAGCCGCCAACTCACCGCCACGGTGTGCTGGTTCTCCGCCTCGCCCCTCGAAGTGGGCGGTCGGTACAAGGTCAAGCACACTACGCGCACCACCTCGGCCGAAGTGCTGGCCGTCGAGGCACGCCTGGACGTGGCCACGTTGGCGCTCGTGCCGGCCGACACCCTCGACGACAACGAGATAGGCGTGGTGAGCCTGGCTCTGGCCACCCCTCTGGCCGCCGACCCCTACCGCCTCAGCCGGGTCACCGGTAGTTTCGTGGTCATCGACGAATCGACCAACGCCACGGTGGCCGCCGGCATGGTGGGACCACCGGTGCTGAGCGTCGTCGGGGCCTGAGCCGTGGTAATCGAAGGAGCGCTGTATCCCGTCGGGTTGGTCCTGCGCGGCCGGCGCTGCCTGGTGGTGGGCGGAGGTCGCGTGGCGGCTCGCAAGATCGCCTCGCTGCTCGCCTGCGGCGCGGCAGTCACCGTGGTCGCCCCCGAAGTTCATGAAGCACTGGCCGATCTGGTGGCCGCCGGCGCCATCGACGACATCGACGGTCCGCCACTGGATGTTCAGCTGCGCCCGTACCGGCGCGGCGAAGCCACCCACTACCGACTGGTGGTGACCGCCACCGGCGACTCCGAGGTCGACGGCGCCGTCTATGCCGACGCCGAGGAGGCCGGGGTCTGGGTCAACAGCGCCGACGACCCGGCCCGCTGCTCCTTCGTTCTGCCGGCCGTGTGGCGCCAGGGACCGGTCACCGTGGCAGTTTCGTCCGGGGCCACGAGCCCCGCCCTGGCTTCGTGGTTGCGCACCCGATTGGCCGATGCCCTGGGGCCCGAGCTGGCCACGTTGGCCGAGCTCCTCGCCGAAGCCAGGCGACGCGTCCAGGCCCAGGGGCGCTCCACGGAGGACATCGACTGGAAGGTCCTCCTCGACGGTCCGTTGCTCGGCTTGCTGCGCCAGGGCCGCCTCGACGAGGCGCGGGCGCTGATCGAGCAGGTCACTGAGTCCTAGATCCTGAAAATAGAGCAGAAGGCCCATGCCCGACGCCGAGGGCGCGGGCCATACTGCATGGCGTGGCCCTGATTGCGGACGAAGAGCTGGCCGAAGCCATACTGGCGGCCAGCCGAGCCATGGTCGGGATCGCCGTGCAGTCGCTGGCCGGCTCGGTCCACGAGGTCACCCTGCCCCAGTACCGCACGTTGGTGGCCCTCACCGAAGACGGAACCATCCGGCTGGCCGACCTGGCTGCCACCTTGCAGGTGAGCCCGTCCACGGCCACCCGGATGTGCGACCGCCTGGTGCGCAAGGCCCTCGTCACCCGCGTGCGCGACGAGGTGGACCGGCGCGAGGTCAATCTGGTGGTGACTGACGCCGGGCGATCGGTCGTCCGCGACGTGATCGAACGGCGCCGGTCGGACCTGCGCCACATCCTCAAGGCCATCCCCGACGAAGCCAGGCCGCAACTCATCGCCTCGTTGCAGCTGTTGGCCGCCGCTGCCGACGAGAGCCCTGAGATGCACTGGGCTCCAGGCTGGCACAGCGCCGACGAAAGCGTGCCCGCCGGCGTCTGAGCGTCGGGCCTCTCAGTCGATCCACACCGTCTGGACGTCGCAGAACTCGCGGATGCCGTGCGCCGATAGCTCGCGGCCGTACCCGGAGCGCTTCATGCCCCCGAAGGGCAGTTCCGCCGTGGAAGCCACCATGGCATTGACGAAGACCATGCCGGCCTCGAGCCCGTCGATCAGATGCCGGCGCTCGGACTCGTCGGTCGTCCACACGCTGGCTCCCAACCCGAACGGCGTGTCGTTGGCCACGGCCAGGGCTTCATCGGCGTCGGCCACCTTGTACACCATGGCCACGGGCCCGAACACCTCCTGGCGGCCCACCGCCATGTCGGCGGTTACGTCGGCGATCACCGTCGGGCGGTAGAACCACCCCGGGCCATCGACCACCTCACTTCCGCACAGCACCGCAGCACCGCGTTGGCGAGCGTCATCGACCTGAGCGGCGAGATCATCGCGCCCTTGCTCGAGCGCCAGGGGGCCCACCCGGGTGGCCGGGTCCATGGGATCTCCGACGACCAGCTCCTCCATAGCGCGCACGAAGGCCTCGGTGAAGGCGTCGTACACGGCTTCATGGATGATGAAACGCTTGGCGGCAATGCAGCTCTGGCCGTTGTTCTGCACCCGGGCCTCCACCCCCACAGCCACGGCACGGCCCAGGTCGGCCGAGGCCATGACCACGAAGGGATCACTTCCGCCCAACTCGAGCACCGACTTCTTAAGGGCGCGCCCCGCCGCTTGCGCCACCGACCGGCCGGCTCCCTCTGATCCCGTGAGCGTCACGGCCCGGACCCGGTCGTCGGCGATGACGCCCTCGACCCGGTCCGATCCGATGAGCAGAGTCTGGAAAGCCCCCGGTGGGAAGCCGGCCCGGCGGAACAGGTCTTCGATGAGCAACGCCGTCTGCGGCACGTTCGAGGAGTGCTTGAGCAGTCCTACGTTGCCGGCCATGAGCGCCGGGGCGGCGAAGCGCATGACCTGCCACAGCGGGAAGTTCCAGGGCATGACGGCCAAGACCGGCCCCATGGGTCGGTACACGGCGCGCCGGTCCCCGGCGGCGCCCGCCACCGGTTCGTCGGCCAACATCGACTCGGCTTCGGCGGCGAAATACCGCATGGCCGCCGCGCACTTAGACGCCTCGCCCTTGGCTGCCGCGAAGGTCTTGCCCATCTCGGTGGTGAGCACTCGGGCCACGTCGGGCAGCTCGCCCTCGAGGAGCTCGGCGGCTCCCACCATGAGGCGGGCCCGCTCCGCGAAGGTGGTCCGGCGCCACTGGCCGGCGGCCCGGTCCGCCGCCGCCAGGCTGGCCTCGAGCTCGGCGTCGCTCCAGGGCTCGAACTCTCTTTCGCACTGGCCGGTGGCTGGGTTGACGGTGGCGATGGGCATGACCACGATCATCCCCTGCCCTGCGGATCGGGACACGCCGGGCCCAGGCTCGACGCCAGGGCCCGGCGCAAGATCTTGCCCGTCGCCGTGCGGGGGAGCTCGCTCACCAGGACGTAGGACTTGGGGCGTTTGTAAGGTGCGAGGCGGGCCTCGGCGTGACGGCGAAGGTCCTCTTCGCGGGCTTCTCCCACCACCGCCGCGCACACTCGCTGGCCCCAGGCGTCGTCGTCGACCCCGAACACCGCTACCTCCTCCACGCCCGGTGCCTCCGACAGCACCGCCTCCACCTCGGCCGGGTACACATTGACCCCGCCGCTGATCACCAGATCGTCACGCCGGCCGTCGATGAACAGATACCCGTCGGCGTCCACCCGGCCGAGGTCGCCCACGGTGAAAGCGTCGCCACGCCAGGCCCGGGCTGTCGATCCCGGGTCAAGCCAATAGTCGAATCGGGCGAAGGGCGGTGCATCACACCAGATCACCCCCTGCCCGTCGACCTCGAGTCGGCGCCCGGGTCGGGCCCGGCCCACGGTGCCGGGCCGCTCGGCCCACTCGTCGGGCCCGCACACCGTGAACTGCCCTTCGGTGGCTCCGTAGAACTCCCACAGCACGCCAGGGCGCACCCGGGCCATGGCCTGGCGCTTCAAGGCGGCGGGACAGGGCGACCCGGCGTGGACGAGGAGCCGTAGCGAGTCGAGGACCGGCGGCGAAGCGGCGCTGCGCAGGAGCCGCCCCAAGACCGTGGGGGCCATGAAGGTGGTGGTGGGTCGCATGTGCACCAACGCCGATGCCGTCGCGTCGGCGTCGAAGTGGTCGAGCACGAGGACCCGTCCACCTCGCAGCAGCGCAGCGGCAGCCAGGCGGACCGATACCGAGTGGTACATCGGCGTGCACATCAAGTGGGTGTCACCGGGGCCGAATCCCCATAGGTCGGCCTCGTCGTCGAACAGCGCTCGGGCCCCGTCCTCGTCGAGCACCCCCGACCACACCCCTTTGGGGCGGCCCGTGGTGCCCGAGGTGTAGTGCATGGGCCGAGCCAGGGGGAACGGGGCCAGGTCCGCCGGCGGTCCGTCGGCCAAGGCGGCCAGCGCGCCGTGGTCGAGCACCGTCAGCGCCGGTTGGGCGTCCTCGAGCAACGTGTCGCGCTCAGCGCGGAGCAGGGTGGTGTTGAGCAGCACCGGCACGATGCCGCGCCGCAGGGCCCCCAGCACTCCGCAGAGCAGAGCCGCCGACGAGCCCACGCAAAACGCCACCCGGTCGCCGGGCCCCAGCCCGGCGCGCTCGAGGGCGCCGGCCACCCGGCGCTGAGCCTCTTCGGCCGGGCCCGGCTCGAGCACTTCGAGCGGCGGCGGGCCGCCACCGCTCACGGGGCCACCGGGGCCGCCGGATCGGCCATGACGTCGGTGACAGCTGTTGGACAGGGCGCCGAGGGGTCCTCGAGGGACCGGACCGTGGCCGGGCGCAGCCCCATGATGCAAGCCATGACGGCCACCAGCACCAACCCCGACGCCACCGTGACCGACCGGATGCCGAAAGTGCGGGCCAGGGCCCCTTCACACACGGCGCCGACCGGGTAGATGGTGCCGAGGGCCATCATGTAGAAGCCGAGCACGCGACCGCGCGCCGCTGTCGGTGCCCGCAATTGGACCACGGTGTTTAGCCCCGAGAGCACGCCGATGTAGCAGGCTCCCACCACCACGATGGCCGCCGTGGCCGCCACCACCCCGGGGGCAAGGCCGTAGACGGCCAACGCCACCGGGAAAGCCAGCAGGGCCCCCACGAGCAAGCGAGGACGGCCCCAGCGCCGGGCCAGCCCGGCCAGTGACAGAGCGCCGATCACCGCCCCCACCCCCTGGCCGGTGACGAGCGCAGCGGTGGTGGCCGACCCACCATGGAAGCCTTCTATAGCCAGCGCCGGCACCAGGGCGATGAAGGGCGAGCCGATGAGGGCCACCACGGCGATGAGCCCTATGGCGCTGCGGCAACCGGGCTCGGCCAGCGCCACCCGGGCCCCATCGGCCATGCGGGCCACCATGCCCGGGCCGCCGGCGGCGGGCCGATCGTGCGGTGGCAGCCGGAGAAACGTGAGCGCTACCACCACAGCACCGAAAGACGCCGAGTTCACAGCGAAAGCCCAGGCCGCCGACCCGGCCAGCAGGATCACCCCGGCCAGGGCCGGCCCGATGACCCGCCCCAGGTTGAACTGGGCCGACGACAGCGACACCGCTGCCAGTAGGTCGCGTCTTGGCACGAGGTCGGGCAGCATGGCCTGGTAGGCGGGGAAGCCCACCGCCGAGCACACCCCCCCGGCAAAAGCCACCGCCACCATCAGCACCGGCCGGGCGTGCCCGGCAGCCAGCACGGCCAGCCCGGCGGCACAGGCCGACTCGCCAATGGTGGTGAGGATCAGCCAACGTCGCCGGTCGAGCCGGTCGGCCAGGGCGCCGCCCACAGGCGCCAACAGGCCCATCGGGACGAAAGCCGCCGCCGCCACCAGGCCCGTCCACAGTGGGTCGTGGGTGCGGGTCGTCACCACCACTCCGAGGGCCACCGTCTGCACCCAAGAGCCGGCGTTCGACACCAGGGCGGCCGACCACATCAGCGCGAAGTTGCGCGAGCGCAGCGGCTGCAAGGAGGCGGGCGCCACGGCCCGACGCTAATGGGAATCCACCGTCCGGCCGGGTCGGCGCGACACTCCGGCCGGCTCGGGGCCGGCGGCGGCCGCGCGACACTCTGGCCATGGCTTCCAAGCACCGGCCCGACGACCAGGTCACGCGGGCTCGGGACCTGGTGGCCGGCTCGGTGAGGACCGTGGTTCTAACCGGGGCCGGGATCTCCACCGAGTCGGGAATCCCTGACTTCCGTGGCCCCGACGGCCTGTGGACCAAGGACCCCGAGGCCGAGAAGCTCGCCACGTTGGCCGATTATCTGGCCGATCCTTCGGTGCGCATCCGGGCGTGGCGCCAGCGCCTGGATTCACCGACCTGGTCGGCCCGGCCCAACGCCGGCCACCGGGCCTTGGTTGACCTGGAGCGCCGCGGCACCCTCGACACCCTGGTGACCCAGAACGTGGACGGCCTCCACATAGCCGCCGGCCACGACCCGGCCCTGGTGATCGAGATCCACGGCACCATGCGCGACACCATCTGCCTGCGATGCGGGGACCGCCGGCCCATGGGTGAGACCCTCCGGCGCGTCCGGGCCGGGGAGCAGGACCCCGAGTGCCGGACGGCGGCGGCGGATGGCCCCTGCGGAGGCACCCTCAAGTCGGCCACCATCAGCTTCGGCCAGAGCCTGGTGGCCGAGGACCTGGCCCGGGCCGAGTCCGCCGCCCGCCACTGTGACCTGCTGCTCGCCGTGGGATCGAGCCTGTCGGTCTACCCGGCCGCCGGCCTGGTGCCCCTGGCCGCCCACCACGGCGCGCCCATCGTGATCGTGAACGGGGAGGCCACCGACTACGACGATATGGCCGAGGCGGTGGTGCGCCAGCCCATCGGCGAAGCGCTCCAGCGCATCGTGGGCTGACCAACTCACTCCGAGCGCTGTCGGCGCCTCCTGGGCTTCAGGGCGAACCACCAGATGCTGGCCGCCGTGCCGGCCAGGCCGATGGCGGCCGCCAGCCTCTTCAGTCCCCGGTGTCCGCTCACGGCGCAGACAGTAGCCCCACCACGGGGCCGCTCAGGCCTTGAACTGCAAGTCGCCGTAGCGGGCCAGCAACTCCTCCACCGTGCCCCGGGTCTTCACCGTCCCGGTCATGCCGTAGATGGGAGCCATCACCCCGTGCGCGCCGGGCAGGGATCTCACTGCTTGGACGGAGGCTCCGAGATCGGCCACGAACCGGTCGGCCACCCCCGGCTGAGCATGGCGCAACGTCACGCAGATGTGAGCGGCCGGCGGGCTCTGCAGTCCGTTCAGGCTCCATCCCTTGCCGCTCATCTGGTCCATGACGGCATACACGTCGACCTGGTCGGAGGCGAAGGCGATGACCCACAAGGGGTCCCCCAGCACGAAGATCTCGGGGATGGCCTCGATGCCGCGCCGGATGGTGGCGGCCGTGTCGAGGACGGCCTTGGTGGCCACCATGTAACCCTCCTCCCCGAAGGCGAGCATGGCGGCCCACGCCTCGGCCGTCAGGGCCCCGGGTCGGCTGCCGGCGAAGGTCGGCGAGTAGTAGAGGCCTCCCATCCAGGTGGCCGTGCGGTAGTACTGGTACCGGCGCAGCTCGTTGGTCCGGTAAAGGACCACCGACGTCCCTTTGGCGGCATACCCGAACTTGTGGGTGTCGGCCGACATCGACGTGACGCCGGGCAGCCGGAAGTCGAAGGGGGGCACGGGATAGCCCATGCGCTCGGCCCACGGCAGGACGAAGCCCCCGAGGCAACAGTCGACGTGACAGCCCACCCCCCGGCGCAGCGCCAGGTCGGCCAGCTCTTCGACGGGATCGATGATCCCGTGGGGGAACCCCGGCGCAGAGGCCACCACGGCCACGGTCTTGTCGGTGATCAGGCGGGCGGCGGCGGCCACGTCGGCCTTCCAGTCCGGCCCCAGTGGCACGGGGACCAGGCGAATGCCGAAGTAGTGGGCCGCCTTGTCGAAGGCGGCATGGGCGCTCACGGGGACCACGATCTCGGGGTCGGTGATGCCGCGCTCGGCCCGGGCCCGGTCGCGATACGTCCGCATGGCCAGGAGGATGCTCTCGGTGCCTCCGGAGGACACCGTGCCGCAGACTCCTTGGTCCCCGGACTCGCCACCGCCGAGCATGGAGGCGGTCATGGCCACAATCTCGGCTTCGTACTTCACGGCGCTCGGCCACAGCTCGGGGTGCAGAGGATTGGCCTGCGACGTCACGGCGTAGACGTCGTTCAAGAAGTCGATGTGCTCGGCCCCCCCGTGGTAGACGGCCCCCGAGGCGAAGCCGGACTTCCACTTGTCCTGCTCCCCGGCGGCCAGGGCGCGCATCTCGGCCAGGATCTCGTCGCGGTCGCGCCCGGTGGCGGGGAGCCGGGTGTAGGTGTGGTGGGTCTCGCGGTAGGGCCGTAGCTCTGCCTCGAGGGCCTCGACCACGAAGTCCAGGTCCGACGACTTCATGTCTTCGACGCTCCTTGTGTGTTGGCTCCTCGGGTGGCCGACCTCGTGGCGTTGAGGCGCTTGTGGATGCCCTTGGTGCGCTTGTACAGGTTCACGAATTCGCCGTAGAGCTCGTCGTACACCGGGCGCAGCGCCGGATCGGGTTCGAAGGTTCGTCGAACGTCGACCATGGCCGGGATGTCCTCGACCTGAACAACACCCAGTGCCAACCACGTCAGTATGCCCGCTCCCCGCACGTTGGCCAGCACCGGGTCGGCCACCTGCCGGATGGGCCGACCGGTCACATCGGCGTGGATCTGGGCCCAGACGTCGGACTTCGCCCCTCCCCCGATAAAGGCCAGGGACGGGAATGGCCGGCCGATGAAGTGCTCCACCGCCCCGAGCAGCCAGCGGCTGTTGTAGGCCACTCCCTCGTAGACGGCGCGCACCAGGTCGCCCCGGGTGGTCGCCAGCGACAGGTTGTGGAATCCGCCCCGGATGGTGTGGTCGTCCACCGGCGACCGCTCGCCGTTGAGCCAAGGCGTGAACAACGTCCGGTGCGCCCCCGGCGTGGACGCCGCTGCCACCTCGTCCATGCGGGCGTAGATGTCGTCCGCCGGAGCAGTCGAGCCCAGCGCGTCGTTCCCCGACAGCACGGTCTCGGCCAGGAACGTCAGGCAGGCGCCGGCCGTCTCGTGCTCGTCAGCCACCATGTACCGGCCGGGCAGCGCCGAGGGGAGCGAGGCCACGTTGCGCACGGGGTCGGTCTTCTTATACGGGACATGGCACGAGATCCACGACGAGGTCCCGATGTAGAGATGTCCCTCGAAGTCGGCCACCGCACCCGAGCCCACCGCAGCCGAGTGCACGTCGCCGGTGCCGGTGGCCACCGGCAGGCCGGCCGCCAGTCCGAGGTCCCCGGCGGCCGCTACCGATAGATGGCCGATGATGGTGGCCGACGGAGCCAGATCCGGGAGCTTCTCCCGGTCGAGCCCGGCCATGCGCATCAAGGTGGGGTCGTATTCGACTGCGTCAACACGTCGGTTGTCGGTGACCCAGTGGGCGGCAATGGAGTCGAACGAGGCGACGAAGCGCCCGGTCAGCTTGTGATTGAGCCAGTCGACCGGTTCCAGGAACTTGTGCGTCCCTGCGTACAGCGACGGCTCGTTGTCGCGCATCCACAGGATGTGGGCCGTGGGATCCTTGCCGGAGTGTCCCGGTGCCCCGCCGGTCAAGCGCACCCAGCGCCAGAGCTTGCGTACGTCGTAGCCCAGGACCTTGACCGGCCCGGCCATCTGGCGGCGCATAGCGGTGGCGCCGCGCGAGTCCATCCAGATGAGAGCGGGCCGCACGGGCGTGCCGTCGGCGGCCGAGGCCACCGTGCCCGACCACTGCGACGTGCAACCGATCCCCACGACCTGCTCGGCGGTGGCGGCACCCGACCCGAGCACCTGGCGCGTGGCCACCACGATGGCCTCCCACCACGACAGCGGGTCCTGCTCGGCTCCCCCACCGGGCAGCAGGCGTAGGACAGTGTCAGCCTTGGCGTGCGCTGCGATCTGGCCGCGCTGGTTGACCAGGGCCACTTTCGGGCCTCCGGTGCCGAGATCGACGGCGAGCACATATCCTTCGCCTTCGAGCCCCTCCGCCACGTCGGAGAGCCTAAACCGGCCGCTTGGCGCCGAGCCCCGCCTCGGCGCCCTTCACGAAGTGGTACTCGAGGCTGTCCGACAGGTCCTCCAGGGCGCGCCATCCCGGGAGACGCCGGTAGCCGAGACCCTCGTATAGGCGGTGCGCGTCGAGAAAGCGCGTGTCGGTCCACAGCTCCACGCCCTGGAGCCCACGATGGACCGCTTCGGCCTCGACCAACCCGACCAGGGTTGTGGCCAGGCCTTTGCGCCGCTCGGACGCAGCGACGTACAACAGCTGCAACTCGAGGATGCCGGCGCCGGCGGCCGGACGACAGGCCACCGATCCCACCACCGTCCCTTGGCGCTCAGCCACCCACACCCCGCCCTGAGCCTCGGCGTAATGACTGGCCACGCGCAGCAGGTGTGGCGATTCCTTGTCGGTGTCGAGCACACATCCCTCGTACTCCGAGAAGCAGGCGCGCACCAGGTAGATCACCGATGCCGCATCGGCGTCGGTTGCTGGGCGCACCCCGGCATGGACAGTAGGTGCCCCGCCGCCTGGCATGGTCAGGCGGCGGTGGCCGGATGTCGAGGTTCGGAGACCAGTTCGACCTCGGGCGGCAGGCCGGTGACCGACACGTCGTCGCCGTCCACCTCGACGGTCACCCTGGCCCCGCCCAGGGGGATTCCCTCCACCTTGAGCCGCTGCATGCCGGGCAACAGCACCGGCGCCAGCCAGGTCTTTCCGTAAGGCACCCACGGGTCCAGGCGCAACATGGTGCGCAGGCACAGCAGAGGCGAAGCGGCCGACCACGCCTGGGGCGAGCAGGACGTGGGGTAGGCGACCGGCGAGGGGAAGTCCTCCGGCCCAAGGCCGCTGAAAAGCTCCGGCAACCGGCCGCCGAGCTGCGTCGCAGCGGCGAGGAGAGCGGTGATGAGGCGTTGGGTGTGGTCCATGAACCCGTAACGAGCCAGTCCGGCCGCCACGATGGCCGTATCGTGCGGCCACACCGAACCGCAGTGATAGCTGATCGGGTTGTACCCGCCCATGTCGGTGCCCAGCGTGCGCACTCCCCAGCCGCTGAACATCTGCTTCGACAGGAGCCGGTCGGCCACGATGGCGGCCTTCTCTTCGTCCACGATGCCGGTCCACAGGCAGTGGCCCATGTTCGAAGTGAGCGAGTCGATCCGGTGCTTGTCGGCATCGAGGCCCACGGCGAACCAGCCCTTCTCCTCGCACCAGAAGTCGCGGTTGAAATCAGCCTTCAGGCCGGCGGCCTTGGCCCTGTATCGGTCGTAGGTTCCCTCGTCGCCTTGCTCCCGGGCGAAGTGGGCCCGAGCCAGGTAGGCGCCGTAGACATAGGCCTGCACCTCGGCCAGGGCGATCGGCGCCTCGGCCACCCGGCCGTCGGCGTAACGGATGCCGTCCCAGGAGTCCTTCCACCCCTGGTTGGCCAGTCCACGGTCGGTGGCGCGGTGGTACTCCACGTACCCGTCACCGTCGGCATCGCCGAAGCGCTCGATCCATTCGAGGGCTCGCTCGGCGTTGGGCAACAGCTCCTCTACGGCCTCGCGGGCCAAGCCCCATCGGCGGAGCTCGCCGAGCAGCATGACGAACAGAGGCGTGGCATCGGCCGTGCCGTAGTAGATCGAACCACCACCGAGCGACAGCGAAGGCGCCTCGCCGAAACGCATCTCGTGGAGGATGCGACCGGGCTGCTCCTCGCTGCGGGGATCGATGTCCTTGCCCTGGAAGCGCGCCAGCGTCTGCAGCACACCGAGGGCCAGATCGGGGTCCACGATCAGGGCCATCCACGAGGTGATGAGCGAGTCGCGCCCGAAGACGGTCATGAACCACGGCGCGCCGGCCGCCAGCACGACCCGCTCGGGGAAGTCCGGATCGAAGATCCGCAGGGCCCCCAGGTCTTCGGCGCTCCGGGCCAGCACCGCTCCGAGAGCCTCGTCGTCGGTCTCGACATGGGGCACCTGGCGACGCCACTTGGCCAGGCGCTCCGAGGGTGCGGCCCGCTCGACCGGCTGCCCGCACCGGTACCGGGGATCGATGACCTTCCCCTCGATGACCGGGTAGACCTCTATGCACCCCTTCCACTCGCCGCGCGCCGGGACTATGGCCTCGAACGTGGCTATGTCACGGCCGACCTGCGAGGGCGTGGGCGAGAAGTGCAGCACCGTCCCGCGGCTGACCGTCCCCCTGCGGTAAGAGATCTCCAGGCTGTCGGCGCGGACCTCGCGCGACACCTCGCCTTCGGCTTCGCCGCCGCGGCCCTCCTTCACGGCGAAGAGGTCGGCGAAGTCGCAGTCCACGAAGATCTCGACCGAGCAGAAAGTGGCCTCGTCGCCGAAGTTCCGGATGGTGATGTCCTCGCGCATCCCCTGGCCTACGTAGCGCGCCCGGAACACCATGAGGGTCGAGTCGGCCCGACCCGGTCGTGGTTGGCAGCGCGACACGAAAGTGGCCGAGAACGGCTCCTCGCCCACCGCCGCCAGGGGTTCAGGCCGCACCCCGTTCACCAGCATCTCGAGGCGGGACAAGATGCGCGTGTCGCGTACGAATAGGCCCTGGGCCGTATTCGGCACCATGTCACCCACCCCGCCGCTGATGGCGAAGGTCGACTCGTCGACCAGGGTCACAGACCCTCCGCCCTGGCCCAGGCTGGTCACCTTTCCTGAGTAGGTCCACGGATCGCTCATTCGCTGCGACGCTACCGGACCCTGTTCAGGGTCCTGTCGGCCCCTGGCCCAGACGGGCCGCCTCCGGATTGCCACTACCGCCGTAGTGCAAATCCGCTCCGGGCGATACACTGGGGGCGTGACTCCCCTGCTCGAGGTAGCCGGGCTCCACGTGGAAGTGGAGGGCACCGAAATCCTGCGCGGCATCGATCTCACGGTGCCCGCCGGGGAGGTCCATGCCCTGATGGGACCCAACGGCTCGGGCAAGTCCACCCTGGCCAACACCTTGCTCGGCAACCCGACCTACCGGGTCACCGCCGGTTCGATCCGACTGCACGGCGAAGAAGTGACGGCCTGGCCGACCGACGTGCGGGCCAAGGCCGGCATGTTCCTGGCCTTCCAGTACCCCGAGGAGATCTCGGGGGTCTCGGTCACCCAATTCCTGCGCCAGGCCATGTCGGCTAGGGCCGGGGAGGAGCGCTCGGCCCTCGAAGTGCGCGTGACCATGCAGGAATGGATGGCGCGCCTGGGAATGGACCCGGCATTCGCCGAGCGTTACCTCAACGAAGGCTTCTCCGGTGGTGAGAAGAAGCGCAACGAGATCCTGCAGATGGCCATGCTGGAGCCGGAGGTGGCCATCCTCGACGAGACCGACTCGGGCCTCGACATCGACTCGTTGCGGGTGGTGGCCGAAGGGGTGGGCGCCGTGCGCCAGCGCCGGCCCGAGCTCGGCGTGCTGCTCGTGACCCACTACACGAAAATCCTCGAGCTCCTGCAGCCCGACGTCGTCCACGTCCTGGTGGACGGCCGGCTGGTGGACCGAGGAGGAGCCGAGCTGGCCGATCGGCTCGAGGCCGACGGGTACGAGTCGTGGCGGGCGTGAATCAGGTGCTCGACGTCGCCGCCATCAAGAAGGATTTCCCGGTGCTGTCGCAGACCACTCACGGCAAGCGCCTCGTGTACCTCGACTCAGCCGCCTCGTCACAACATCCCCGGGCTGTGCTGGACGCCATGGACGACTACTACGAGACCACCCACGCCAATGTGCACCGGGGCGTGTACGCCCTGGCCGAAGAGGCCGACCGACGCTACGAAGCGGCCCGGGTCACCGTCGGGCGGTTCATCGGAGCACCCGAGCCGGCCCAGGAGGTGCTCTTCACCAAGAACGCCACCGAGGCCGTCAACCTGGTGGCCTCGACGTGGGGCCGGGCCAACCTTCACCCCGGCGACGCCGTATTGCTCACCGACATGGAGCACCACGCCAACCTGGTGCCGTGGCTGATGCTGGCCGAGGAGCGGGGCCTCGAGTTGCGCTGGATAGGCATCGACGACGACTACCGCTTGGACCTGTCGCAGCTCGACCGCCTGTTGGACGGGGTGAAGCTGGTGGCCTGCACCACCATGTCCAACGTGCTCGGCACCATCACCCCCTTCGCCGAGATCGCCGCCGCCGCCCACGCAGCGGGGGCCGTGGTCCTGGCCGACGCCGCCCAGTCGGTACCCCACCTTCCCACCGACGTGAACTCATTGGGCTGTGACTTCCTGGCCTTCAGCGCCCACAAGATGCTCGGGCCCACCGGCATCGGGGTCCTATGGGGCCGTGGGGAGCTGCTCGAGGCCATGCCGCCCTTCTTGGGCGGGGGGGGCATGATCCGCGACGTGCGCCACGACGGCTTCACCACCAACGTGTTGCCGTGGAAATTCGAAGCGGGGACGCCCCCGATCGCCGAGGCCGTCGGCTTCGGCGCCGCCGTGCGGTACCTCGAGGGGATCGGCCTCGATGACATTGGGCGCCACGAGGTGGCCCTGGTGAGCTACGCCCTCGACACCTTGCACCATCGCTTCGGGGACGAGCTGCGCATCTTCGGGCCCCAGGGCACCGATGGCCGCGGCGGCGTTCTGTCATTGGCGCTCGGCGACGTCCATCCTCACGACCTGGCCCAGGTGCTCGACCAGTCCGGCGTCTGCGTGAGGGCCGGGCATCACTGCGCCAAGCCGCTCATGCGGCGTCTCGGCGTTCCGGCCACGGCCAGGGCCTCGTTCTACCTGTACAACGACGAAGCCGACGTCGACGCCCTGGCCGATGCGCTGGCCGAGGCCCGTACTCTGTTCGCCTGATCGACACCCACGAGGAGACCATGCCCGGCCTCGAAGACCTCTATCGCGAGATCATCCTCGACCACTACCGCAGCCCCCGCAACCGCGGCGAGCTCGCTGCGCCACCTGCCCATCGCACCGAAGGCTTCAACCCCCTGTGCGGGGACGAAGTGGTCGTTTTCGTCCAGCTCGAGGACGGCACCCTGGCCGACATCCGCATCGGCGGCCAGGGTTGCTCGATCAGCCAGTCCTCGGCATCGCTCATGTCAGCCGCTGTGAAGGGCAGGCCGTTGTCTGAGGTCCGTGACCTGATCCGCACCTTCAAGGCCATGATGTCGATCCACGAAGCCCGCCTGGGCGAGCCCGGCGAGGGGGACGGAGACGACGAGGTGGTGGTGGTGGACGTGGAAGCGCTCGGCGAGCTTGCCGCCTTGCAGGGAGTGGTCAAGTTCCCGGTGCGCATAAAGTGCGCCACCTTGTCGTGGAACACCTTGGCCCAGGGCATCGACGAGGTGGAGGCAGGCACAGCCTGACGTCGAGGCAGCCCGTCACTACTCGGGCTGGTACCCCGCGTAGCCCGTGTGCTCGAGCTCGTCGGCCAGTTCCGGGCCACCACTGGCCACGATGCGTCCGGCCACCAGGACATGCACGGCGTCGGGGCGGAGCACCGAAAGCAGCCGGCGGTAGTGGGTGATGGCGACCACACCGAGGCCCCATTCACCGACGGCCTCCGCCACCCGCCGGGCCACGTCGCGCAGCCCGTCCACGTCGAGGCCCGAGTCCAATTCGTCGAGCACGGCCACGGCCGGCCGGAGGACGCCGAGCTGCAGTGTCTCGCTGCGCTTGCGCTCGCCTCCCGACAGGTCCACATTGAGCGAGCGCTCGAGGAGTTTGGCCCCGAGGCCCACGCGTTGGGCCTCGGCCGTCGCCCGCTGCTCCACCGATGCGCCGATCACCCCGGCGAGGTCGGGCCCGTCGGCCAGGGCGGCGCCGAGCACGTCGGCCAGGCGCACACCGGGCACTTCGGTCGGGTACTGGGGAGCGAGGAACAGCCCGAGTCGGGCTCGCTGCCATGGTGCCAGGGCCAGGAGATCGTGGCCGTCGAGGTGGACCTGGCCCCCCGTCACCTCGATGCCCGGTCGCCCCATCAGCGCATGGGCCAGTGTGCTCTTGCCCGATCCGTTCGGGCCCATCACGGCGTGGATCTCCCCGCTTCGAACCGTCAGATCGATGCCCCGGAGCACGGTGCGCCCGGCCACGTCGGCCGATAGCCCGCCCACCACCAGTTCGTGGGTCCCTCCCCCGTCGTTCACGGGAGCTCGACCATGACGTCGTCGCCTTCGACGCGCACCGGGTAGACCGGCACGGACTTGGTGGCCGGCAACGAGAGCGGCTCGCCGGTGCGAAGGTCGAATGTCGACCCGTGCTTCCAGCATTCGAGCTCGCACGCGTCGGCGAAGACCTCACCCTCCGACAACGAGTAGTCCTCGTGGCTGCAGGTGTCGCTCAGGGCGTAGAAGTCGTCCTCGATCCGCACCACGGCGATGCGATAGGCACCGACCTCGAAGCGACGGGCCGTGCCGGGAGCGATGTCGGAGCGAGCGCACAGCCGGACGGTGTCACCCATGGCCGGCTCCCGCTTCGGCCGGCAGCCGGCCGGCCAGGCGCTCGGCCACCGACTCCTCCACCCACGGGACCATGGCCGGGAAGGGCGAGCGGGCGGCCAGGTCGGAGAAGAAACCGAGCACGATGAGCCGTTCGGCCACCACCGGCTCCACCCCTCGCGATTCGAGGTAGTAGCGCTGCTCCTCGTCGATGGGCCCGACCGTGGAGGCATGGCTGCAGCGCACGTCGTTCTCGTCGATGTCGAGATTGGGCACGGAGTCGGCGTGCGCTCCCTCGGACAGCACCAGGTTGTGGTTGGTCTGGCGGGCATCAGCCCGGCGGGCCCCCTTGTGGATCCGGATGAGGCCGCTGTAGACGGAACGGGCCCGGTCGGCCACGGCCCCGGTGAAGAGCAACTCGCTCTCGGTCCGCCCGGCACTGTGGTCCTGCAGGGTGCGGAAGTCGTGCACCTGCGCCGCGGTGCCGAGATAGGCGGCCAACAGCGAGCTGCGCCCGCCTTCACCGGCCAGCTCCGAATCGGTGCGCACCCGGGCGTAGCGGCCGCCCAGGCTGACGGTGAGCGAGCGAAACTCGGCGTCACGGCCAACGATGCTGCGCTGTAGGCCGACCTGGGTGGTGCCGCCACCGAGGATTTGGACGTTGCCGTAGGCCAACCGGGCGCCATCGGCCACCTCCAGCTGCGACACCGGCACCACCAGTGCCGCCGCCTCGAGTCTGGGCCCGTAGCCGGCGAACAACTCGACCACACCAGCACTGGCCCCGGGCCCCACACGCACCACGGTGTGGGGGAACACCGACACCGAGCCTGACGTCACAGGCTCGGCATCGACCAAATGGACGATGACCACCGGTCCGGCCAGCTCCACCGCCCGGCCCACCGACACCAGCACCACGTCGGACAGGAATGCGTCGTGCACCACCGACAGCGCATCGCCGTCACCGCCCGGAGGAGCCAGGGCGAAGGCCTCGCCGTCGTCGGCGCCCGAGCCCAGAGGGCCGGCGCCGGCCACCGTCACCGTGGCCGAGTCGAGACCAGGCTCCGGCTCGATGCCGACCACCACCCCGTTGCGGGTCACCACCAGGGCACAGCGCGTCCCCATGTGGTCGGCCAAGGACCGGGCCTGAGCCAGCTCCCCCGGGGTCAGGTCGCGGCCCGGGGCAGGCGGGGAGAAGGCGCCCAGGTCGAAGTCGTCGATCCCGCTGTAGCGCCAGATCTCCTCGGCTTCGCTCGGCATGACGGCGTCGGCCAGTAGCCCGGCGGCCGCGGCGCGGCGGCGGACGAGCCACGGTGGCCCGCCCAGGGCGGCACTGGCCTCAGGGAGGAATGGAGTCAGGGCGATCTCCGGGTCGGTGGGGCAAAGGATCGGCGCTCGCGCCGGGGCATCGACCGCCTTCGCATCCTATCGACGGCGCGCCAGGCGCCGGTCGGGGCACCCCGGCCGCAGCGGACCGGCCGCCGGGGCCGTCCTAGGCTGCGCCGATGGGCAACTTCGAAGTCCTCTCGATCGAACGCCAGGACCACGTGGCCACCTTGTGGCTGAACCGTCCCGAGGCGCGTAATGCCATGGGGCCCGCATTTTGGGAGGAGCTGCCCCGAGCGGTGGGGGACCTGAGCGACGACGTCGGCGTGCGCGCCTTGGTGGTGGCGGCGCGGGGACCGCACTTCAGCGTCGGGTTGGACCTGAAGGCCATGGCCGGGCTCCTGACCGGCCCGCCGCCGGGAGCCACGGGAGGCAATGGCACCGACGGCCCCGCTGGCCCTTCCATGGCGGCTCGCGCTGTGGCGGCTCGAGCCGGGATCTTGCGCATGCAGCGTTCGGTGTCGGCTCTGGCCGAGTGCCCGAAGCCGGTGATCGCCGCCATCCACGGGTACTGCATCGGCGGCGGGGTCGATGTCGTGAGCGCCTGTGACATCCGCCTGGCCAGCGCTGATGCCATCTTTTCGGTCCGCGAGACCAAAGTTGCCATCGTGGCCGACCTCGGCAGCCTGCAGCGCCTCCCGCGCATCATCGGTAAGGGCCAGCTGGCCGAGTTGGCTTTCACCGGTAAGGACATCAGCGCCGAGCGGGCCCTGCAGATCGGTTTGGTGAACGACGTGCTGGCCGACCAGGCCGCCGTGGTCGACGCCGCCCAGGCCATGGCCCGGGAGATCGCCGGCAACTCCCCGCTGGCCGTGCAGGGCACCAAGGCCGTGCTCGAAGCCTGTGAGGGAAAGTCGGTGACCGACGGCTTGGACTACGTGGCCACTTGGAACTCCGGCTTCCTCCAGTCCGAAGACCTCGTGGAAGCCATGACCGCCTTCATGGAGAAGCGCCCACCGCAGTTCAAAGGCGCCTGAGTCAGCTTCGACGTCTCCAGGGCCAGCGCCGGCTGCCGCCGCTCGTTGGACGCTGCTTGGCCCGGCGACGCTCCACGTCGGCCAGGGCGTCAGGGGCGATGGCGTTGACGATGTCCTCGGCCTGGTCGAGCAGCTCCGCCACCTCGGGGCCACCGGGACCAGGCTCTTCCTCCAGGGCCGGCTCGACCAGGGACCCATGTACCCACCCGACGTCGGCCAGGCGGCGCGCATAGGACGTGCACCCCTCGGGGCAGCGCCAAGGGGCTTCGGGGGCGAGATCAAGCTCACAGATGCGGGCCACCTCACCGGAGTCGTAAGTCCGGCTCTGGAAGTGCTTGCATTCCTCGCGCATGGGCACGCTGACATCCTCCCATCCGCCGGCGATCGGTGGCGGCCGCCACGGCGGGCCGCCGGCCGGCGCTCAGCCGACAGCGCCTTCCATCTGCAACTCGATGAGCCTGCTCCACTCGACGGCGTACTCCATGGGAAGCGTCCTGGTCACCGGCTCGATGAAGCCGTTCACGATGAGGCCCATGGCCGCCGCCTCCGACAGGCCCCGGCTCATGAGGTAGAAGAGCTGGTCTTCGCCGACCTTGGACACGGTGGCCTCGTGGCCGATCTGGGCGTCGCGTTCGGCCACTTCCATATAGGGCTTGGTCTCCGAAGTGGACTCCTCGTCGAGGATCAGTGCGTCACAGCGGACGAAGCTCTTGGAGTGCTTGGCGCCTTCCTCCACCCGCACCAGGCCGCGGTAGGTGGAGATGCCCCCGTCCTTGGAGATCGACTTGGAGACGATGGTCGACGTGGTCTCGGGGGCGGCGTGGACCATCTTGGCCCCGGCGTCCTGGTGCTGACCGGCGCCGGCGTAGGCCACCGACAAGACCTCGCCCGAGGCTTTGGGGCCCACCAGGTACACCGAGGGGTACTTCATGGTGAGGCGCGAGCCGATGTTGCCGTCGATCCACTCCACGTGGGCTTCGGCCTCGGCCCTGGCCCGCTTGGTGACCAGGTTGTAGACGTTGTTCGACCAGTTCTGGATGGTCGTGTAGGTGATGCGTGAACCAGGAAGGGCCACCAGCTCGACCACGGCGGAGTGCAAGGAGTCGGTGGAGTACACCGGGGCCGAGCAACCTTCGACGTAGTGGACCTTCGATCCCTCGTCGGCGATGATCAGAGTCCGTTCGAACTGGCCCATGTTCTCGGCGTTGATGCGGAAGTACGCCTGCAGGGGCATGTCGACCTCGACGCCGGGCGGCACGTAGATGAACGAGCCCCCGGACCACACGGCCGAGTTCAATGCGGCGAACTTGTTGTCGTTGGGGGGGATGATCGTGCCGAACCAGCGCCGCACAAGTTCCGGGTAGTCGCGCACGGCCGTGCCCATGTCGCAGAAGAGCACGCCCTGGGCCTCGAGGTCGGCGCGGTTGCGATGGAACACAACCTCGGACTCGTACTGCGCCGTGACGCCGGCCAGGTACTTGCGCTCGGCTTCGGGGATGCCGAGCTTCTCGTAGGTCAGCTTGATGGAGTCCGGGAGGTCGTCCCACGAGTCGACCTGGTTCTCGGTGGGCTTTATGTAATAGAAGATGTCGTCGAAGTCGAGGTCCGGCATGTTGACGGCGAACCAGGGCGCCATGGGCTTGGCCATGAAGCGCTGAAGGGCCCGGAGGCGGAACTTGAGCATCCACTCCGGCTCCTGCTTCATCCACGACATCTCGCGGACGATCTCCTCGGAGAGCCCCTTTTTGGGCTTGAAGACGTAGTTTTCGACGTCGCTCCAGCCCAGCTTGTACCGGCCGAGATCGAGATCGGTGGTGCTCATAGGTCTCCTCTGGGGATTTCTCCTATCTAGATAGTAACAACCTCCGGTGCCTGGTGCGAGCGCGAGCCCCTGGTCTGGGAAGATCCGTGACCGTGACCGTCTCGCCCGAGCCCTCCACACCCGTCGCCACGGCGCCCGTCGCCCCCAGGCGGCCCACCGTCCTCGAAGCCCACGGCGACCGGCGCATCGACGACTGGGCCTGGGTGCGCGACCGCCACGATCCTGCGGTGCTGGCCCTCCTCGAGCACGAGCAGCGGTACTGCGCGGCGGCCACCGACCATCTGGGGGGGCTCAGGGAACGGCTCTTCACCGAGATCCGGAGCCGGATAGAGGAAACCGACCTGTCGGTCGGCGCCCGCCTCGGGCCATGGTGGTACTTCTCACGCACCGTCCGGGGCCTCGACTACGCCATTCACTGCCGGGTCCCCGTCGACAGCGCCCACCGACCGGCGGGCATCCCCCCCGGTGCCGAGCACCCCGATTCGAGCGCTACGGGCGACGCCGAGGGAGCCGGTGGCGGCCCATGGCCCGACGAGCAGGTTCTCCTCGACGAGAACGCCCTGGCTGAAGGCCACACCTATCTGGCCGTGGCCGACATCGAGGTGAGCCCGGGGCACGGGCTGGTCGCCTACGGCGTGGACACCACCGGCGACGAGCGCTACGTGCTCCATGTCCGCCACATCGCCGGGGGCGTGGAGCTGCCGCTGTCGGTGGAGGGGATCTCCTACGGCATCGCCTGGGCCGACGATGCCACGCTGTTCTATACCCGCCCCGACGAGGCCAACCGTCCCTACCAGGTGTGGCGGTGCCGCCTTCACCTGGAGCCGGGCGAAATCTCAACCGGCCCGGGCGAGCTCGTCTTCGAGGAGCCCGACGAGCGCTTCCACGTGGGGGTGCGCCGCACCAAGGACGGCACCCACGTGGTGGTGGAGTTGCACTCCAAGGTGACCTCGGAAGCCCACGTGCTGCCGGTGACCGAGCCCGGAGGCACTTTCCGGCTCGTGGCGGGGCGGCGCCAGGGGGTGGAGTACGCAGTCGAGCACCACGGCGGCCACTTCGTCGTCCTCACCAACGACGGCGCCGAGAACTTCCGGCTCATGGCCACGGCCGATTCGGCCCAGGGCCCCGAGGAATGGCGCGAAGTCCTGGCCCACCGCCCCGACATCCGACTCGAGGGCTTCGAGGTCTTCAGCGGGCACCTGGCCTGTTACGAGAGGGCCGACGGCTGCACCCGCATCAGCGTCATCGACCTCGGCCACGGCCACGGCGACCCGTGGTCGGAGCCGCTGCCGGCCGCGGTGGTGGTGCCGAGCCCGGAGGTCCCAGCTACCTTCGGCGGCGGGGCCAACCTCGAGTTCGACAGCACCGTCCTGCGCTACGAGTACTCGTCACTCGTCACCCCCCGCTCGGTCTTCGACCTGGATATGGAAAGCGGCTCCTCGGAACTCCGCAAGCAGCAACGTGTCCTGGGGGGCTACGACGCCACGGCGTACGTGACCGAACGGCTTTGGGCCTCGGCGCCCGATGGCACGGCGGTGCCGATCTCGATCGTGCGCCGGCGGGACACGCCGGTGAACGGGTCGGCCCCTGGGCTTCTGTACGGCTACGGCGCCTACGAGCACAGCATCGACCCCGTCTTCTCGTCCATCCGACTGAGCCTTCTCGACCGAGGCTTCGTCTACGCCATCGCCCATGTGCGAGGCGGAGGCGAGCTCGGCCGGCGGTGGTACGAGGATGGCAAATTGCTCAAGAAGCCGAACTCGTTCACCGACTTCGTGGCCTGTGCCGAGCACTTAGCCGACACGGCCGTGGTCGATGCCCAGCGCCTGGTGGCGCGGGGTGGCTCCGCCGGCGGGCTGCTCATGGGGGCCGTGGCCAACCTGGCGCCCGGTCGCCTGCGGGCCGTGGTGGCCGAAGTGCCCTTCGTCGACTGCCTCACCACCATGCTCGATGCCTCGTTGCCGCTGACCGTCATCGAGTGGGAGGAATGGGGCGACCCGGGGCGCGACGTCGACGTCTACCAGGTGATGAAGGGCTACTCGCCTTATGACAACGTCCACCAAGGCCGCTACCCCGACATGTTGGTGACCGGCGGCCTCGAAGACCCGCGGGTGGGCTACTGGGAACCGGTCAAGTGGGCTCAGAAGCTGAGGGCGGCAGATCCCGCCAACCGGGTCCTGTGCAAGGTAGAGCTCGAAGCGGGCCACGGAGGCCCCTCGGGACGCTACGACGCCTGGCGTGACGAGGCTTTCGTATTGGCCTTCGTGCTCGACACCATTGGGCTGGCCTGACGATCTCGTCGTCGTGCCCATCGGCACCACGTCAGTCGCCGGGATCGATCCGGAATCGGCTGTGATAGAAGGCGAACCGTGCACGGAGCTCGGCTTTGTCGAGCCCGTAGGTCGCCGGATCGGGCGAAGTGCCGCTGCGACGTTCGGAAGCGCTCTCTTCCCACCACTTCGCCATGCGCGCAAGGGTGTCGTCATCGAGCTCGTCACCGAGAGCGCCGTACAGCCCCGCCACTGCGTCGAGCGGCGCCGCCTGCATCCTGTCGAAGGACACATCGAAGAATCTCTCCTCCAGACCTGCATCTCGCAGGGCCAGGGTCTGTTGCAGAGCATTCTCCCACAGCGACGCCTCGCCGCGGCCCAAAGCCGCGGTGTCGATGCGCAATGTCAGTGGTCCCCTCAGAGCGTGCTTCAGCGCGCAGAGAGACGCCATAACCGCCGACACGTCGCGGTGCGTCATCACGAATCGGGCATCGGGATACACCGCATCGAGCGCTTTGATGCTCGCCATGTGAGCCGGCGACTTGAGCCACCAGCGCCGCGGTCCACAGTGCCACTGCAGCAGCTTGAGTACCCGCTTGTGGTATCGGTAGGCAGGCACCATGTCGCATGACAGCAACCATTCCGCATACGAGGGCACGGCCCCATAGCCCTCGAAGACCATCGACCGGAAGTCCAGTGCCATGACGAGGAGGCACTCCTGCGGCCCGGTGGCCGAACGTGGCAACATGCCGGCGAAGTCAGGGAACAGGTCGTTCACGATGTCGAGGCCGGCCTGGGTGCGGGCGATGCGGGGATCACTCTCCTCGGTGGCGGTGGTGGGCGGGGGGCACGGCTCGTTTGCCTCCCAGGTTCGCAGGCATCGCCTTCGTCGGTCGGCGGCCAAGAGGAAGCTGAGGGCGGTCGAACCGGTGCGGGGAAGGCCCAACCCGAACAGCGGCGCTTGGATTCGTCCGTCGTCGATCTCGGGGTGTTGGCGGTACCACCGTTCGACCTCGAGCCGGTTGGCCAGAAAGCCGACGATCTGGTCCCCCACCACCCGCTCCCCGAGCTCGGTCAGCGAAGCCTCCTCGTTGAACGAGCGAACCAGCACTTCGAGGCCCTGCTGCCAGGTGTCCACTCCGAAGTCGTCGGACCCGGTACGTCCCACGGCCTGCTCGATCAGCGCGCCGACGTGGAGCATCTCCGTCAGGTCACGACTCGAGCTGGTCGACGGGGATCGATCGCTCCATCATCCCGAAGGTCTCCTCACCATCGAGGTGGTATCGCACGCACGCCTGGTGCAGCGCCGGCGGGAATTCGGGTGACATACCCCCCGGCAGGCAGGAGGCAAGGATCGTCTCCCCGGCGACATGGACGTCGCCGTGCGCCGTGCGCAGCGTGAACGACACGTCCTCGTGAGAAGGCGCCAAGCGGTGCAACCAGGGTGCGTCCACGATCGTGGCCGGCACGAGCGATCCGCCGTCGAAGATGTACCCCTCGTTGTAAGGCCCGGCTCCAGATCGGTCCGGGAAGGCGAGAACGCCGAACCCGCGGCCACTGGGAAGGAGGGCGCTGGCCCAGCAGTGGCCCCAGAACCCGAGGACATCACGCGGCCCCTGCCGGTGAACGCGAAGGGCCGTTCCCTGGAACTGCCACTCGTCCCCCCCGACGCGCAGGGTGCCTTGACAGGTACAGAGCTGCTCGTACCGGGGAGAGATGAAGCCGCCGGCGAACCCGTCCTCGAACATGGCCCGTGCCTCGGGATTGAGTGTTCCCGAAACCCAGGGGGGAACAGCGGCCTCGACGGTGACGTCGATCCGCAGCGGCACCTGGGCTCCGGTGAAATCCCTGGCGACGAGGCTCATGGCCGTCGTATCCAACGCAGTGCCATCGAAGTGCATTTCGGTGCGCGAGAAGGGCTCGACGCATCGGAACTGGAGACCACCGGCACCGAACGTACGGCAGATGCCGTCCTCGTCGACGAGGGAAATGCCCTTTCCCCGCCCCAGGGCCACGACGAGGCGCCCTTCGGGGAACCCGACGTTCACCTGCAAGCCACGTTCGCCCCAGGATTTGGAGATGGCTTCGACGCCAATACGCGGCATGCCGAGCTCGCCCCGGTCGTCGCAGACCCACACGGACGCGCTCTCTCGGGTCTCGGGATCATCGGGCGGCGACGGGAAGAAGTAGTCGCGGCTGTGGGGCAAGCCCCCGTCGAGCTCGGGCATCGAGGCGCAATCATGCCTTGTTTCGGAACGGGAAGTGGATTGCACGAGACACTCGAGCGGCCGACCGATCACACTCCCGGTGTTGAGTGATTCGGCGGAGCCGACCTCGGGAAAGCCGGTCGCATTCGGACGACTCTGACAGCCTCGGCACCGGCGACAACGGCCACGACAAGAGCAGCGCACCGGTCTGCCCACCACCAGCCGAAGAGCTGGTCGGCTAACAGCCCTAGCAGGGCTAGCACACCGAGCGCAGATCCCATTCCGCTCAGGGTGCCATCACCCTTCAATGCATGGCTCTTCAAAGCTGAGCCCGTGCGATGTTTCGCCAACCCCAACGGAGCGAGGACGACGGCTGACAACCCTGCCGAGACCATCGCCAACACGGACTTCTGCGGTCCTGATCCCGACACCAACTCGTTGACGGCGACCACCGCCAAGGTTACGGCCACGATGCTCAACGCTGCGGCCACCACAATTGAGGCATGAGCTTCGGCCCGATGTCCGCGATTTGGGTCCTGTCTTTCGACGCCGAACCGCCAAACCAAACCAACCGATCCGGCCACGTCGGCCAAGACGTTGAGCCCCAGACCGAGGACTCCGAGACTCCTGGCCAACAGCCCGGCGGTAACGGCCAGGCTGCCAGCGGCCATGCCCCAGGCCACGGAGATATAGGACAGAGCGAGTGCCCTGGTCACGAGCCCTTGCCTCAGCTGACCTTCCTTCACGTCGTCAGGGTTCGCCGAGCCCATGGCCACAGTCTTCCTCGCCTTGTGGGCGGCTGAGCATCAGCGATGCGGCGCTCGCGCCGAAGACCCGGGCGGCGCCCTTTACGCCGTCTGGAAGCGGGCGTCGAACGGGGAGTGCGAGCCCGCGGGCAGGCGCACCGGGCGGCCGGCCACCGACATCGAGATGTTGGTCACCGCCCCCATCCGCACCACCAACCCGGTGGTGGCCGTGAGCGACTGGCTCTGGCCGGCGACCATGGTGCCGGTCCACAGCACCTTGCCCGACACCACATCGGTGGCGTCGATCCAGCATGGCCCGGAAGCCATCACCTCCACCGTGACCGGCGACCCGGCTACCTGATACGTGGCCGATGCCGCGCTGGACGACACCGCTGTCAGCTCCGACGGCGCGCTTCCCGAGGACGCAGGGCGGGTGGCCGGCGCCGTCGGGCGGGTCCGGCTCTGCGCCGTGGTACCGGCGCCGTGGCCCGATCCCGCCGCCACCGCCACGGCCACCACGGCGCCGAGGGCGATCACGGCGGCGGCCACCAGGACCACCGATGGCCGGCTGGTGGTGGACAGCGCGGCGCCGTGGCGGGAGCGGGTCGGGCCCCGCATGGGGCGCTCGTGGCCAAACGCCGTGGCGGAGCGGGCCGGGCGGGCGGCGAACAGGACGCGCCCGGACGCCAGCTCTCGCACGGCGGCCGACGGGGCCGCCACACCCGACCCCGGCTGGCCGCCCCGGTCGATGTCACCTGGCGACTGCTGCGTCGTCGGGTCGGCGGTGAGCTCGGTGACATCAGACATGTGGAGCTCGGTGTGGTCGAAGGCCGTGCCCCCCGGGTGAGGCGGCGCCACCCGGGCCGACACCGTCTTCGGGCCGGCGCTGGCGGCCAGGACGGTGGAAGGTGTCACCGGCCGGCGCACTGGCGGCTCCGCCGGACGCGTCGATGCTGGGCGCTGCCCCATGCGGCGGTCGCCAAGGTGGCGCAACGTGTCGATGGTCTGCTGGTAGTCCCTCACCGAGTGACGCTCGCCGGCCCGGTGCCGACGGGCGGCGCCGGCCGCCACGGCGGCTCCCAAGGCCAGCGCACACACCACCAGGACGACGATCATCACCACCATTCAACCCGCCTCGGAGGTGGAGCGGCAGCGCGAGCCCGACAAGTCGCGTGAGGTGGGAACCCCCCCACGCGCCGTCGCCAGCCCCTCTTCATGCAGGCACAGGCGCACGTGGGATCAGAACTGCGGAGCGGCGGGAAAGGCGTAGTCGGCCGGCGTCTCCCGGGCCGGGGCCCGCCGGGCCAAGGCCTTCTCAACCGCCGGGGCCAGCCGGCGCTCCTTGTCCTGCTCGAGGTCCTCGGCCCGATCATGGAACTCGGGCATGACCTCTCGGGCGAAGAGCTCCAGGGACTCGCACACGTCCTCGTGGCGATTGCGACCGGCCTGGCTCACGAAGATGAGCTGGTCGACCCCGGCCTCCTCGTAGGCCCGTACCAGCTGGCGAATCTGCGTCGGGGTGCCGATGGCGCCACGCAACGAACCGAGCCCCTGTTCCATGAGCTGGGCCCCTAGCTGTTGGCCGGTGCGCGAAGCGACGGCGCGGTCGAAGCCGAAGCGGTCGCGGTTCTCGAGGAATTCCTCCCACACGTTCGTCCGGCCCGGGTGATGCATACCGAATACGTAGTAGTGGGCCAACGAGTAACCGAAGAAATGGGCGCCGTCGATGCCCCGGTCGACGGCGGTCGCCTCGTCCTCGTGGCACATGAGAGGGAGCACGCACGCCAAGTTGGCGTTGACGGCGAAGCCGGCCGGCACGCACTCCTCGGAGGTGATGGTGGCGTAGTAATCCGCCACCCAGGCTTTGGCCTCGTCGGCCTCGACGAAGGAGAACGAAAGGGCGCCGATCCCCTTGGTGGCAGCCAGGTGGATGGTGTCACGTCGCGAGCACGCCACCCAAAGGGGAGGATGGGGGCGCTGCAGGGGCTTGGGGACGACGTTGCGCGGGGGCATCCGGACGAAGTCCCCTTCGTAGCCGGCAAAGGGCTCCTCGACGAACATCCGGGTGATGACGTCCAACGCCTCGTGCCATTGGTCGCGCTTGGTGGAGCGGTCCACGCCGAAACCGGCCAGCTCGGCCTCGGAGCTGGCTTCACCGGTGCCGAAGTCGACCCGCCCGTCGGAGACAAGGTCGAGGGTGGCGATGCGCTCGGCCACCCGAGCCGGCTGGTTGAATCCCACCGGGAGCTGCACGATGCCGTGGCCCAGGCGGATGCGGCTGGTGCGCTGGCTGGCAGCAGCCAGGAAGATCTCGGGGGCCGAGGAGTGCGAGTACTCCTCCAGGAAGTGGTGCTCCACCTCCCACACGTAGTCGAAGCCCAGCGAGTCGGCCAGCGCCACCTGGTCGAGAGCTTGCTTGAGTAGCCGGTGCTCGTCGCCTTGCTCCCAAGGACGTGGCAGTTGATGCTCGTAGAAGAGGCCGAATCGCACGCCGCGCCTAGTGCTCCTGGCGCTCGAGCATGGAGTCGACCAAAGCTTCGACCAACCCGCGGTCGCGCTCAGACAGCCGGCGCAGCTTGATGCCCAGTGCCGATCCGTCGTCGGGCGAAGTCCCCCGGCCGTTGGCGCCCTCGGCGGCCGCCGCCGCTCCGGCCGCCGACCGGCCCACGCGAGCCATGAGGTCCGACAGCGGTACTTCGAGGGCCCCGGCCACCCGCTCCAGGACGTCCTGGCTGGGGTTGGGCAGCAGCCGAATGCCTCCGATGGCCTCCTTGCGGCCGGTTTCGAGGTCCCGCCACAGCGCCTCGGACACCTTGGCCCGCTTGGCCGCGTCTCGCCGGCGCAGGCCGAGCTCCTCGCGCTGGGACACGAGCCACCGACCGAACTCGACCCACTGCTTGGACTCGTCCACGATGCCAGCGTGCCGGTTTCCGGCGCCGGCGTCCAGCCGGTGCCCTGGCCCGCCGGCAGCAGAAGAGGCGGCGGGGGCTTTCAGGCTCACGTGCGCAGGCCGTAGTACGGGCGCCGTCCTGGGTCGAGGTTGCCACGGCGCGGATTGGACTTGTCGCGCTCGGACAGCACCGGGGCGTCGATGCCCCAGTCGGCGCCGATCTCGGGATCGTCCCAGGCCACACCCAGCTCGTCCTCGGGGTTGTAATACCCGTCGACCAGGTACCACAGCAGCACGTCGCTCAAGCTGGCGAACCCGTGCGCCACGCCCGGTGGGATGAACAGGCCCCGGTCCTCGGCGCCGTCGAGGTCGAGCACCAAGGTGGCGCCCTCGGTGGGCGAGCCCTGGCGGAGGTCGTGGAGCACCACCCGCGCCCGCCCTCGCAGCACATACCAGTAGTCGGCCTGGTGCAGGTGGTAGTGCAGCCCCACCACGGCCCCGGCCTGCTTCTCCGAGCGGTTGCCCTGGATCATCTCTCGCCCCAGTGGGAACCACGACCGGCGGTAGGTCTCGACGAAGCGCCCTCGCTCGTCGCCGTGGACGGAGGACTCGACGACAACGACGTCGGCGATCACTGGGGAGGGGGTGAGGGTGGCCACGGGCCGACACGCTAGACGCAGTGCTCAGGGCGCGAAACGGCCGAAGCCCCCCCGGAAGAACAGCAGCGGTCCCCCACCGTTCACTCCCATGTCCTGGACCAGGCCCACCACCAGCTCGTGGTCGCCGGCATCATGGGACCGGACGAATGCGCACTCCACCCAGGCCAGGACGCCGTCGAGCAAGGGGGCGCCGTTGCCGGCCGGGCGCCAGCCCACGCCTTCGAACTTGTCGCCACCTGACACGGCGAAGTCCCGGCACAGCGCCTCCTGACCTTCGGCCAGCACGTTCACGCAGAAACTGCCGGCCTGGGCGATGCGAGGCCAGCTGGTGGAGTTCTTGCCCGGAGCCAGGGCCACGAGCGGCGGTTCGAGCGACAGGGCCGTGAAGGCCTGGCAGGTGAAGCCGACCGGTTCGCCCTGCACCATGGCGGTAACGACGGTGACACCGGTGGCGAAGTGGCCGAGCACTTGGCGAAAACGTGCACCATCGAACTCCGACATCGGTTGCCCGTCCATGCGCCGGCTCAGGGCTTGGCCAGGTCGAGCGACAACCCTTCCGCCGCACCCACCACGGAGTCGAGGCGCGACGCTCCGGGCGCCATCCGGGCACACTCCACGATGCGGTCCATCTCGTCGTCGTCGTGCAGGGGGTCGTGGTGGTAGAGCACGAGCTCGCGGGCGCCGGCCTCGGCCGCCACGTGCACGGCGTAGGACACCGTCGAGTGGCCCCAGGTGGCCTTGGCGGCGAACTCCTCGTCGGTGTACTGGGCGTCGTGGATGAGAACGTCGGCGCCGTCGCACAGCTCGAGCACGGCCTCGTCGATGCTCTGCCGGTCATCGGGGGCCTGGTGGTCGCTCACGTAGGCCAGCGACCGGCCGCCGGCCTCTATGCGGAAGCCGAGCGTGGAGCCCACATGCGGCACCCGCCTCACCACGACCTTGGCCGAGCCCACGGCCAGCACGTCGTCGCCCACCTCGCGGAACTCGACCGATCCGTGCAGCTCATTGACCTGCACGGGGAAGAAGGGGGGCACCACCACCCGGTCCATGACTTCGCACAGCGGGCCGTCCTGGGCCGGTCCGTATACGGCCATCTTCCCGCCCAGGCGCAGGATCGGCCGGCAGAAGGGAAGGCCGATGATGTGGTCCCAGTGCAGATGGGTCAGGAAGGCCGTGAGCGCTATGGGGGCGTCGAAACCGAAGCGCTCCTCGAGGTCATGGCCGAGGGGGCGCAGGCCGGTGCCCAGGTCGAGGACGATGGGAGCCTCGTCGCCCACCTCCACGGCCACACAGGAGGTGTTGCCGCCGTAGCGGACGTACTGCTGGCCCGAGCACGGGCACGAGCCCCGCACGCCATGGAACGTGACTCGCAGTGGACGTCCCCCTCCTCCAGCCTTCCGGCCCGCCGGCCCGGGAGGTCCTCACCAGCGACAATACTCGCCACCATGGACGTGACGACGGGGACGACGGGGACGACCGGAACGACCGGAACGCCGGCCCGGGTAGTGGCCAACGGCGTGGAGTTCGCCTACCTCGAGGCCGGCCCGCCCGACGGGCCACTGGCGTTGTGCCTGCACGGGTTCCCCGACACCGCCACCAGCTGGCGCCACCTCATGCCGGCTCTGGCCGGGGCCGGCTACCACGCCGTGGCCCCGTGGATGCGGGGTTACGCGCCGAGTGCGGTCCCGGCCGACGGCTGCTACCAGCAAGGTGCGCTGGGCGCCGATGCCTGCGCCCTGCACGAGGCGCTAGGGGGGGACGGTCGGGCCGTGCTGGTGGGCCATGACTGGGGCGCCTCGGCGGCCTACTCGGCTGCCCCCTTCCAGCCCGATCGCTGGTCCAAGGTGGTGGTCATGGCCTTGCCGCCTCTGGCCGCGCTGGCCACCGGGTTCCTCACATACGACCAGCTCAAGCGCAGCTTCTACGTATTCGTTTTCCAAAGTGCGCTGGCCGACACGGCCGTGGCGCTCGACGACCTCGCCTTCATCGACCGTCTGTGGGCCGACTGGTCGCCGGGCTACGACGGCAGCTGGGACGCCGCTCAGGTGAAGGCGGCCCTGCGTGACCCGGCGCATCTGTCGGCGGCCATCGGCTACTACCGGGCCATGTTCGACGCCACCACCCACCGGCCCGAGTACGACGCCGCCCAGGGCGCCTCGGCGTCGTCTCCACCCCAGCCCACCTTGTACCTCCACGGCGCCGACGACGGATGCCTGGCTCCCGAAGCCATCGGCGACGTGGCCGCCTTGCTCTCGGCGTCGTCGCGGCGGGTGGACATAGCGGGAGCAGGCCACTTCCTCCATCTGGAACGGCCCGACGAGGTCAATGCTCTCGTCCTCGAATTCCTGAGCGACCGAGCCTGACGCCGAGCGCGCTCAGCCCCAGACGTCGTCCCCATAGGGGCGTCGCCGGGCGGGGGCGTCGTCGGCCTTCCAGACCATGAGCTTGCGCCTGAAGTAACAGACCTCCTCGCCACGTTGGTTGAAGGCCTTGGTCTCCACCGTCACCACACCGCGATCGGGCTTGGACGACGACGCCACCTTGTCGAGCACCCGCGTCTCGGCGTAGATGGTGTCGCCGTGGAACGTCGGGAAGCGGTGCACGAGAGATTCCACCTCGAGGTTGGCGATGCACGATCCGCTCACGTCGGGCACGCTCATGCCGAGCACCAGCGAGTAGACCAGATTGCCCACCACCACATTGCGGCCCTGCACCGTCTCGTGCTCGGCGAACCAGGCATTGGTGTGCAGCGGATGGTGGTTCATGGTGATCATGCAGAAGAGATGGTCGTCGTACTCGGTGACGGTCTTGCCCGGCCAGTGCCGGTAGATGTCGCCGGGCTCGAAGTCCTCGAAGTAACGGCCGAAGGGCCGGTCGTAGGTGGTCATGGCTCTCGGTGTACTCCCCAGCGCCGGGAGACGTCCAGCCTCACCCGGCCGGGCGGGGGCGGGTGGTGAAGCCGAGCGCCCAGTCCTCACTCGACTCCCCGTCGATGGTGAGGCGCCAGGCGAAGCGATGCCCGGGGGCCAGCGGCAACGGGCCCAGGTTCACAGCCAGGGCCACGTCGATGGGCGTGCCCTCGGGCACGGTGCCGGGACGGGCCACGTTGAACTCGCCACGGACCTCCACCGGGTGGGTGCCCTCAGGGGTGTCGAGCATCACGGGGCGACCGTCGGCATCCTCGAGGTACAGCTCCCAGTGGTGCTGCTGCTCGGCCTCGTGCCAGCCGACGTCGATCTTCATGGCGATGGCCGAAGGCATGGGGTCGGGGCCCGTGAGCGACCAGCCGCCGCCAAGGACGAAGAGCTTCCCGTCGGCCACCTGGGCCGAGTCGCACAGCAGCATGGTCACCTTCACGGCGGCGACCCTACTGCCGTCGGGGCGCCGGCCCTGTCCAACACCGTCGGGGCGCCGGCCCTGTCCAACACCGTCGGGACGCCGGCCATGTACCCGGTAGCGTCGGGGCGTGGCTCACGCGCTCCGAGACGACGTCTATCGCCGCCCGCTCGCCACCGCCCTACAGCGGCTGGGAGTCGGTCCGGGGTGGCGCTGCGTGGACGTGGGCGCCGGCGGTGGCGACGTGACGGTGGCCCTGGCCGAGATCGTCGGGCGCGACGGGCGCGTGTACGCGGTGGACAGCGACCCGCGTGCCCGTGACGAGGTGGCCTCGGCCGCCGCCGCCTTCAGCCAGGTCCTGGCCATCACCCAGGCCGGGGAGGACCTCGTCCTGCCCGAGCCCGTGGACCTCGCCTTCTGCCGTTTCCTGCTCATGCACGTGCTCGACCCGGCCGTGGTCCTGGCCCGCATGCGCCGGGCCGTGCGCCCCGGCGGCTTCCTGGTGGCCCAGGAGCCCATCACCTCGGCCGGCCGCATCGACGGCGTGGCCCTGTCGATGCCCGAGGCGCGCCACCCCGACGTGGGGGCCATCCTGCCGGCGCTCGTGCGCCAAGCCGGGCTCGAAATCATCGACGCCTGGGCCGAGGCCCCGGCCGGGGCCGGGCCCGGGGCGGTGTCGGCCTACCTTGGCGCGCTCACCGGGGTGGACCCCGGCGACGACCCCGTGGTGCTGCCCCCGCTGGTCACCGTGGTGGGCCGGGCCCCCGACGCCGCCGCGTCGGTGGCTGGGTAAGTTGGCCCCCGTGAGCGACGCACCTTCAGCTTCGCCGGGCGCCATCGCATCCCTGGACGAGGCGGCCGCCGCCCAGAAGGTGGCCGCCGCCGTGGTGCACGGCGCCGTGAGCCGACTGGCTCGGGCCGCCGACCTCGACGAGCAGCAGGTGCTGGCCTACGACGTGGCCCATGCCGCTGCCGCCGTGCGCACGGCCGAGGCCGTCATCGACTACGGGGCGCACGGGCCCGACGAGGCCCGCATCGCCTGCGCCTTCGTGGCCGACGCCCTGAGCGAGCTGGCCGGCCGAGTGGTCGGAAGAGAAGAAGCCTGGGGCACCGACGCCGGCTGGCTGGCGCCGGCGGCGAGCTTCGTCTCGACCTGGCGCCGGCCCGAGACCCTGGCCGAGTTGTGCGGGACCGAGGGACAGCGCCACTTGGACGGCGACTTCGAGTTGGTGCGAGAGACGTTCCACCGCTTCGCCGAAGAGCAGCTGCGGCCCCGGGCCGAGCACGTACACCGGGCCAACGACGACATCCCCGAGGAGGTGATCGCCGGCCTGGCCGACATGGGGGCCCTGGGCCTCTCCATCCCCGAGGAATACGGCGGCTTCGCCTCGGGCGGCGAGAGCGACTACCTGGGCATGGTGGTGGCCACCGAGGAGCTGTCGTGGGGCTCGCTCGGTGCCGGCGGGTCGCTAATCACCCGACCCGAGATCCTGAGCCGGGCTCTGGTGGCCGGGGGCACCGACGAGCAGAAGCAGCGCTGGCTGCCGGCACTGGCCTCGGGCGAGATCATGAACGCCGTGGCCGTGACCGAGCCCGACTTCGGGTCCGACGTGGCCAACGTGGTCACCTCGGCCGCCCGGGTCGAGGGTGGGTGGCTGATCAACGGGGTGAAGACGTGGTGCACCTTCGCGGCGCGCGCCGATGTTCTCATGCTGCTGGCGCGCACCGACCCCGACCGCTCCAAGGCCCATCGCGGCTTGTCGTTGTTCGTGGTGGAGAAAGAGCGCGGCGACGGCCACGGGTTCGTGCTGGCTCAGGACCCCGCCGCCGGCGGGCGCGATCAGCCGGCCGGGCGCATGGAGGGCCGGCCCATCGACACCATCGGATATCGGGGCATGCACTCCTATGAGATCGCCTTCGAGAACTGGTTCGTCCCCGAGGCCAATCTGGTGGGCGGCCCCGAGGGCGTGGGCCGGGGCTTCTACCTTCAGATGGCCGGGTTCGAGAACGGCCGCCTGCAGACCGCGGCGCGGGCCCTCGGAGTCATGCAAGCCGCCTACGAGGCCGCCTCCGCCTACGCCGCGGATCGCTCGGTCTTCGGGCGCCCCATCGCCCGCTACCAGCTGACCCGGGCCAAGCTGGCCCGCATGGCGGTGATCATCCAGGCCACCCGCCAGTTCTCGTACCAGGTGGCCCGGCTCATGGCCAAGGGCGAGGGCACCTTGGAGGCGTCGATGCTCAAGGCCTATGTGTGCCGCGCCGCCGAATGGGTGACACGCGAGGCCATGCAGATCCACGGCGGCATGGGATACGCCGAGGAGTTCGCCGTCAGCCGTTACTTCGTCGACGCCCGCGTCTTGTCGATCTTCGAGGGAGCCGACGAGACCTTGGCGCTCAAGGTGGTGGCCCGCCGGTTGGTGGAGCAGGCGTCGGGCTGAGCCACGGTGCCCGGCACCCGTGGCTCAGCTCTGTGAACGAGTGCGTCCGGCGCGCTCGCCGCGGGTGACGAACTTGGTGGCCATCTTGCGGCTGGCCTCGTCGATCATCTCGTCGCCGAACATCACGGCCCCTTTGCGGTCGTCCTCGGTGGCCTTCTGATACGCGTCGAGGATGTCCCAGGCCCGGTCGAATTGCTCCTGCGTCGGGGAGTACATCTCGTTCAGCACGGTGACCTGGTCGGGGGTGAGGGCCCACTTGCCGTCGTAGCCGAGCACCCGGGTGCGCTGGGCGAAGTCGCGCAGTCCGTCCATGTCCTTCACCCGCAGATACGGCCCGTCGATGACCTGCAGGCCGTTGGCCCGGCCGGCCATGAGGATGCGGGCGAAGACGTAGTGGAAGTGGTCGCCGGGGTACTCCGGGATCTGCACGCCGCCGGTGAGCACCGGCATCTCCATGGAAGCGGCGAAGTCGGCCGGCCCGAAGATGATGGTCTCGAGCCGGGGAGAGGCGGCACAGATCTCGTCCACGTTGATGAGCCCGCGGGTGGTCTCGATCTGGGCCTCTATGCCGATGTGGCCCACCGGCAGGCCACTGCGCTTCTCCACCTGGGCCAGCAGGAGATCGAGGGCCACCACCTCGGCGGCCGACTGCACCTTGGGCAGCATCACCTCGTCGAGGCGCTCCCCGGCGTTGCCCACCACCTCGATGACGTCGCCGTAGGTCCACTCGGTGTCCCAGGCGTTGATGCGCACGCACAGCACCCGGTCGTCCCACGTCTGCTTGCGGATGGCCTCGACCACCTTGGCCCGCGCTGCGTCCTTCTCGAGGGGGGCGACGGAATCCTCCAAGTCCAAAAAGGACATGTCGGCCGGCACGGTGGGTGCCTTCTCCAGGAAGCGCTCGTTGGAGCCCGGGGTCGAGAAGCACGAGCGGCGGGGCAGGTGGCGGCTGCGTTCGGACATGGCGCCGATGCTACCGGCGACAGCGGGCGCCGCTCCAGGTGAGGCCGGGTGAGGCCGGCTCAGGCGCCCAGGTCGGCGGGCGTCAACTGCTCGGTGAGGAGGCGGGCGAAGGCCTCGGGACGACCGGCCACGAACCGGCGGCACAGGCGCAGCCCTTCGATGTAGCAGAACACATACGCCCGCCACGTCGGGTGGAGGAGGAACTCCACCGCCTTGGCTGCCCGCTGGCGCGACATGATGCCCCAGCGCGCTACGTCGTCGATTACTCGGTCGGGACCTACGCCCTCGGCGTGCAGCGCCAGCGCCGCGTTTCCACGCACGGCGGCGAGGGCTTCGCTGGCCTCGGCCACGGCCGCCACCACCTCGGCGTCGTAGCGGATGCCCAGCGGCCGCAGGTGCTCGGCCACCAGCGCCTCGGGGCGCTCGCCCATCACCACTTCGAGGCCCAGGTCGGCCAGGCCCTCGGCCAGCAGGGCGCTGGGAGTGCCCACCAGGAAGATCGACTCCTCCAGATAGTGCCGGCGCCGCACCAGGCCCACTTCCTTGCGCGAGTGCTCGGTGTGGTGCCCCGGGTAGGCCTCGTGGGCCACCAGGTGGGCCAGCGACGTGGACAGCACCGGCAAGTCCGTGTTGATGTCCACCCGAGAGCGCAGGTCGCCGAGATACGTGTTGAACCCCGACCACGGTCGCCCGGTCACGAGCTCGAAGTCCACGCGCTCGCCGTCGGGCAGCCCGAAGAGGCGGTCGGTGCGCTGGCGCAGGTCCGAGGCCAGTGAGGCGATGGCCGCCGGCAGCGTCTCGGGAGCCACGGCGTGCGACTCGCGCCATGAGATGAGCCGCTCGGGCAGCGGCCCGCTGCCGGGCAGCGCCTCGGCCAGGCGCTCATGGGCGGCGCGCAATTCATCCTCGGGCACCGCTCTCGGCCGCACCCCGTAGCACTGCTCGACTTCGTCCTCGTAGGCGATCTCCTCGCCGGCCAGCTTGCGGGCCGTGGTGAGCAGGCCGACCATCTGGGCGCGCAGGAAGGCCCTGCGTCCGGGCTCGGCGCCCGACGTGGAGGAGGTGGGCTCGGAAAGCGCCGCCCCGCCGTCGAGGTCGGCGATTAGGGCCCGGGCCTTCGTCACGAGGGCGATGGCGGGCCAGATGGGCTCGTCTCTCACCCGGGCGGCCAGCGCCGGCGGTCCGTAGTAGGCGTCTACCAGCCCGTCTACGTGGCGACCGAGGGCCAGGCCCAGCTCCAGATATCCCCCGACCACGCCGCCGGGGTCGGTGCCGTCGGTGCTCACCGAAGCTGCGCGTGCAGGAAGTCCACCGTCCGGCGCCACGACGTACCGGCCGCCGCCGCGTCGTAGACCTCGGGGCGGGTGTCGTTGAAGAAGGCGTGGGACACCCCCTCGTACACGTGGAGCTCCATCTCCTTGCCGAGGCCCTCCAAGGTGGCTTTGAGCTCGGCGGCCGCCGCCGGCGTGAAGAAGTCGTCGTCGGCGGCCACATGGGCCAGCACCGGCGCGGCCAGCGCCGAGTAGTCGGGCTGGGCTTCGGGCCAGGGGATGACCCCGTAGAAGGCCACGCAGGCGGTGACGGCGTCGGGGCGCTGGCAGGCGAGCACCAACGCCAGGCCGCCCCCCATGCAGAACCCGACCACTCCCACGCCGCTCCCGCTGGCCCGGCTGCGCACTTCGTCGACGGCCCCCGACAGGTCCTTGCCGGCTCGGTCGAGCTGCAGCGCCATCATCTGCTTGCCCGCTTCGTCGGGCTCCGAGGGCGGCACCTTGGTGCCGTGGTACAGGTCGGGGGCCAGGGCCACGAAGCCCTCGGAGGCGAAGCGGTCGACCACATCGGTGATGTGGGGGACGAGGCCCCACCACTCCTGTATGACCACCAGCCCCGGCCCGCCACCGGTGGCCGGCGTGGCCAGGTACCCGCCCCCGGTCGAGCCGTTGCTCGGGAACTCGATCATCTCCCCCATGGCCAGCACCTTTCTGTTCGTTTTCTCATCAGTACCTGTCGTGTCACCAGCGCCCCGTGAGCTCGGGCGGCTCGGGGCAGCCCGACGAGGCCAGCGCCTCGGCCAGGGGCCGGACCCCCGACGGTCCCGCCACCCGGGTGACACCGGACAGGTCCGACACCGTGACCGACCGAGGCAAGCGGTCGGCCAGGGCCTCCCACAGCCGGGCCGGAAGCACCCGCCCGGTACCGGCCTCCACCCAAACGTCGGTGCCGGCCGCGCTGGCCGCCTCGAGCAGGCCGACCAAGTCTCCGTCGACCACCATGCCCGTGGGGCCCATGGCCTGGGTCTCGATCAGGACGATGTCGGCCGCTGTCACCTCGGCCACCCCACCGTGGCGTACCACCCGGGCGCCACGGGCGAGCGCCTTTTCGAGCAGCTCGTCGGTAGGGTCGTCATCGAGTTCGTCGGCACAGCGCTCGGCCGCCGACACCAGGTCGCCGGCGTCGAGCATGCGGGCGGCCACCCACCAAAGCGGTCCGCAGGCCGGGTTGCGCTCGAGGAGGCGGCGACACGCCGGCAACACGGCGGCCGGCTCGTGCTGGGCCAGGTCGGCCAGAGCCCAGGCGGCTTCGGCGCCGAGGTCCGAGGGCCCGGCCCATCCCGAGCGGGCCACGTAGCGCAGGCGCTCGATGGGGTGCACCTTCAGGAGGGCGGGGGCGAAGGGGCCGACAACCACCCGGGGGGGACCTTCCCCTTCACCGAGTCGAGCCGGGGGCCGGGCGGGCGTCCGAAGCGGTAGGCCGTGGGCTCCCAGCCGAGCTGCACGAAAACCGCTTGCCCGGTCGCTTCCCCACCCACGCAGTGCAACACGGCGTCGGCCACGGCGTCGGGGTCGATGAGGGGGAAGCCCGAGCCGGCCAGGGCGTCGCGTATCTCGCCGTCGATGAGCGGAGTGTCCACCAGGCTGGGGCAGACGGCGTTCACGGTGATATTGAGCTCCGACAGCCTGGGGGCCAGGGCTCGCACGAACCCGACCACGGCGTGCTTGGTCAAGGTGTACACGGGATCGCCGGGGAAGGCGATCAGCCCGGCCAGCGAGGCGGTGGCCACGATGGCGCCGCCACCGCGGGCCGCCATCTCGGGCACCACGGCGCGCGTGCCGAACACCACGCCGTCCACGTTCACCCCCATGATGTGGCGGTACTGCTCGTCGTCGAGGGCGGTGACGTCCTGCTCGCCGGTGGTGACGCCGGCGTTAAGGAAGGCCACGTCGATGCCGCCGAGCTCCTTGGCCCCGGCCACGATGGCCTCCCAGTGGTCCACCCGGCTCACGTCGGCGTGCACAGCACGACCGCCGAGCTCCTTGGCCACCCGCTCGGCTCCGGCTTTGTCGATGTCCACGGCCACCACCAGGGCCCCCAAGCCGGCCAGCCGTCGGGCACTGGCCAGCCCGATGCCCGACGCCGCGCCGGTGACGACGGCCACCTTGCCCTGCAGCGAGTCCATGACATGCTCCCGTCGGGCCCGCCAACGGGGCCGTGTTGTCGGCACGCTACCGCCGAGGGCCGGCCCGAGCGAGGTCGCCACCGCCCGGGCCGGCGATACGCTGGGGACAGCGGCACCGTTCGGGCGCCGTCGGCCGGCGAGGACCCCTTTGTGAAGCCCATTCCCGTCTTGTTCCACCTCGGGCCGCTCGTGGTCCACACCTACGGGATCGGGCTGGCCATCACCTTCTGGTTGGCCTACCGCTACTTCGAGCGCCGCCTGCTGCAGCGGGGGTACCGCACCGAATGGGTCACAGGGATGTTCCTGTGGGTGGTATTGGCCTCGGTGGTCGGGGCCCGGGCGCTGCACGTGCTGTCCAACTGGTCGTACTACTCGGGCCACGCCGGGGAGATCCTGTCGGTGTGGCACGGTGGCCTCTCCTCCTTCGGGGGCCTGCTGTTCGGGATCCCTACCGGGCTGCTCATCGCCCGACGGCGCTGTCGGGAGCTCGCCGTAGTCGATGCCCTCGACATCGTGGCGCCTGTCCTCATGGCCGCTTGGGGCGTGGGGCGCCTGCTCGGGCCGCAGCTCATGGTGGCCGGCGGCGGGGCCCGTACCACCGCCTGGTACGGGATGTACTACGCCGGCGAGCAGGGACGTCGGGTGCCTGTCCCCATCATCCAGGCCCTCGACAGCTTCGCCATCTTCGCCGCTCTGCTGCTACTCGAGCGCTACGTCCGAGCACGGCCCCGGGGGTTCGTGGTGGCGGCGGCCGCTGCGTTGTGGGGGCTGGCCCGGTTCGTCGAGGAGCACTTCTGGCTGGGAGCCCACGCCCAGGTCGGCTCCACCCAGAGCGAGAGCGGCATCGGGCCCGTGCTGGTGCAAAGCGCCGGGCTCGTCCTGTTCGCCGCCGGCGTGGTGTGCATGGCCGTGCTGTGGCAGCGACGGTCCAAGGCACAGTCCGAGGGCGAGAACGCCACAGACGAAGAGGACGGCGGCGACGGCGAGGGCAGCGAGCTGGCCCTGCGCTCCTGAATACGGCGCTCGTGAGTCAGGCCGGGCGGCTCGACGGGCGTCCGGGCCCGGGGGGGCCGGCGAAAGCCTGGGCCACGGCCATCCACTGGCGGGCCGTGGGGCCGTCCACCACCAGGCTGGTGTCGAGCAGGTGCCGGCGCTGGGTCACCACCAAGCAGAAGTCGAGCGCCGTGCCGCTCACCACGTCATCGCCGGCGTCGGCGTCCTCGTCCCACGTCCAGTCGGTGCCGCCGGGCGCGGTTAGCGCCACCCGCACCGGCGTGGTCGGTGGAGTCATGCCCCGCACCAGGTATGAGAAGGGGCGGGCCCGGACCCCGAGGTGGGCCACATGCACGAGCCGGTCGGTGGCGCGACGATTGACACCCAGGGCGTCGGCCACGTCCTGCCCGTGAGCCCAGGTCTCCATGAGCCGGGCCGACACGAACGACAGCGCACCCATGGGCGGCCCGTACCAGGGCAGACGCGAGGACGCCGTGAGCGACTCCGTACTCCGCACCATGTCGGCCCGGGCCCGGCGCCACCAGGCCAGCACCTCGTCACCGGCCATGGCTCTCCCCCGGGCCAGATGCTCGGCCATGGGATCGCCGCCCTGCCCCACAGCGGCCATGGCCGCCTCGGCCTCGGTGGCGAAGCGACCGGGGTCGATGGCCGCCACGGAGGCCTGCTCGTCGAAGAAGGCCAGGTGGCTCACCTGGTCGCGCACGGCCCAGCCGGCGGCGGGCGTGGGCAAGTCCCACTGGGACGCCGCCAGCGGGGCCACCAGGGCGTCGAGCGCCTGATGCTCGGCCACCAGGTCGGCCACCAGGCTCGGCAATGTCACCTCGGGCAGCCCCACGCCGAGCACGTTAGCCAGCGGCTGTTACCGGCCTCAATCGCTTGCGGACGCAATCACATCGGATACGCTGGGAGCGTGGACGATCCGGTGTGGCTCGATGACCTGGAGATGCGGGCCTGGCGCTCGCTGCTCACCGCCCACCGGCGCCTACTCCAACGGCTCGACGAAGAGCTGCAGGGTTCCCAGGACATCTCCGTAGCCGACTACGGCGTCCTGGTGGAACTGAGCGAGACGGGCGGGCGCATGCGCATGAGCGAACTGGCCGACCGCCTGCTTCTCTCCCCTAGCGGCCTGACGCGCCGCCTGGACAACCTGGTGTCGGCCGGGCTGGTCGAACGAGTGCGCTGTCCCACCGATCGCCGCGGCAGCTACGCCGTTCTGACCGACACCGGCCGGCACCGGCTCGACAGGGCGGCGCCCGATCACGTCGACCAGGTGCGACGCCACTTCGTGAACCGGCTCAGTCGCGACCAGCTGTCGCAGTTGGCCGAGGCGCTCGACGCCGTGGCCGGCGAACCGGCCTGAGCCGCCACGTGCTCTACGACGACGGCCGCATCGCCTGCGATGACGAGGCCCTCGTCATCCGCCGCTACTACCCGTGGGGCGCCAAGCGCATCCCCTACCGAGCCATCGTGTCGGTGACACGGCGGCAGATGGAGGTGGTGAGCGGCAAGTGGCGCATCTGGGGCAGCGGTGACTTGCGCCACTGGTGGAACCTCGACCCGAGCCGCCCGGGCAAGGACGTGGTGCTGATCCTCGACGTCGGCGGCCGGGTGCTGCCCTGCATCACCCCCGACCATCCCGACCAGGTGGCCCGGCTGCTGGCCGAGCACGGGGCACCGGGATCCTCTCCGACCGACTCGGGCGTTTGACGAAGAGACGTCCCTCGCCGCTGTCTGTAGAAGTCAGCGGACGGCGACGATCGACTTCGTCATGCCGGCCATCCGCTCGCGATGAAGCGTCGAGTCCGGAAACAGGTGGCGGATCTCGGCCGTACTGAGCAGCTCGATTTGCAGCACACGTTGCACTGCTTCGTGCACCGTCTCACCTCGTAAGTCAGGCGGCGTCAACGGCCACCTGTTCGAGATCCTGGCTCGCGCTGCCACGGGTAAGAACTGAAACCCGGGAAACAGCCAATGTGGCTCTAATGGAAAGTAGCGCGCCGGAGTCTGTATCCAATGATGCTCGGCCAGTTTGTGTACGGCATCGGCGAAAACGTTTCGCCGCCAGAATCCACCAACATGTTCAATGACTGAGTTCGAGTACACAAGATCGAACCCTTCCTCGAAGAGCTCGATCGGAGGGTCACAGACATCGGCAACGAGAGTCGACTGCCATCGACTCGCTCTCTCTAGACAGGACGCATCAAGGTTCACAACCACCACTCGTTTTGGTGAGACCGGTGCGGAGTCCCACGCCCAGGTGGTACCGCCAAGGTCGAGGACCTTCATGTCGGATAGTCCAGGAAACGAACTCAGTAGCGCCCTCCACCTTCGGGCCCTGGCCCGTTCGGAAATCGACTCAGGTCCGTCGAAGATCCGACGGCGCACAGCGTCGGCAAACCGAGGTTTCGCCACCCTTTGTGCCTTCGTGCTCAACGATTTGATTCGAACGCCGCAGCTTCGACCGCGTCACGAGACCTCACAGAACTGGCGTCGTTGGCACGTCGTCTCCGACAGGTGGTGTCACACGTCGGAGCCTACTTAACCGACTTGGCCGTCCTCGGTCACCGGGCCCTGCCGAGCACACCGCCACCGGCCACCACGGCGGCGCCGATCATGGCCGAAGTCGAGGTCCCGGCGAGGTGGGGGCGGAGGGAATCGAACCCTCACTGTGGGCGGTTTAAGCGCCCTGCCTCTGCCGATTGGGCTACGCCCCCGTGGGCCCACGGTAGGCGCCTGGCCTGGAGCGGGGACGAAGCCCCACTCCCGGCAACAGCGCACAGTGGCCACTGGGGCACGTGCCTGTTCCCCACCGGCTCGGTGTTAACTACTGTTGTCAAAGTGGCAGGTGTGATATCAGGGACAGTCCGGCGGTCCTCGAGAGGCCTAAGGGGCCTGATCCTGGCCGCCGTGGCGGCGGTTGTGCTCGGGCCGACGCTCGCCACACCAGCGGCCCAGGCCGCCCCGGTCACCACCGCTCACCAGCCGTCGGCCACCTCCTCCGCCCTCGGCGCCGCCCAGGCTCAGGCCCGGGCCCTCGAGGCCCAGATCGCCTCCGAGCAACAGCAGGTGTCCACCCTCACCGAACAGTTCGACCAGGCCGGGGTGCAACTAGCCCAGGTGAGAGCCGAACTGGCTCGCACCACGGCCCAGCTCCAGGTCGCCCAGCAGCAGGAGGCCGCCTCCCGGGCCCAGCTCAGGGCGGACGCCATCAATGCCTACGTCTACGACGTTCCGGCCAACGACCTGGCCGGCATCTTCGCTTCCACCAGCGACACCGGGGTGCTCCACGACCAGTATCAGGCCACCGCCATCGGCAATGTGCACCAAGCGGTGAGCGCCCTCGACACCAGCCAGCAACAGCTGTCGGAAGCCCAGAGCGCCTTGCACACCGAAGAGCAGCAAGCGGTGGCTCGGGCCGACGCCGTACAGCAATCCCAGGCCGCCGCCTCAGCGGCCAGCGCTGCGGCGCAGGCCACCTTGTCGCACGTGAACGGTCAGATCGCCCGCCTGGTAGCTCAGCAGGCGGCCCAGGCCGCCGCCGCCGCTGCCGCTGCTGCCGCCGCCGCCGCCAGCCAGGCAGCCAAGCAACAGGCCGCCGCCGCTGCTAGCCAGGCGGCCCAGGTGGCCCAGTCGATCGGAGGAGGCTCGGCAGCGGCTGCCGCCGCCACCACGTCCGCCAACTTGGCCGCTCAATCGGCCGGCGGCGGCGTCACCATCGGCACCGGCGTGTCGCAGTTGGCCAGCGGGGCCGGGGCGCAGGCCATTGCCGCCGCCGAGCGGTACCTCGGAGTCCCTTACGTGTGGGGCGGGGCCGACAGCAACGGCCTCGACTGCTCGGGGCTCGTCATGTTGGCCTGGCAGGCGGCCGGCGTGGACCTGGTGCACTCGGCCGCTTTGCAGTACGGCGAGAGCACTCCGGTGCCGTTGTCCCAGGTACGTCCCGGTGACCTGCTCTTCTACAACTTGAACGGCACCGGAATCGATCACGTGGTCATGTTCGTGGGCTCGGGCGTCTACGGGGCGGCCACCATCATCCAGGCCGCCCACACGGGCACCGTCGTCTCTTTCGACCCGTACTGGACATACGGGCTGGTGGGGGCCGGGCGCCCCTGAGTCCCGGCGGCCGCGTCGAGGCCGCCAGGTACGATGGGCCCTCATGGCCACCGGCAGCAAGGAGACCGCCCAGCGCGAGCAAGGCGCCGCCCTGGTGGCGCTCCCCCGTCGCCGGCCCGAGCCCAACGAGGCCCTGCGGCTCTCCGATGTCGACCAATGGGGCCGCTCCGAGCACATGCGCACCCTGGCCCGCCGCATGTACTCGCCGCTGTACAAGCACTGGTTCCGGGTGGAGTGGGAGGGCCTCGAGAAGATCCCCCGCACCGGAGGGGCCCTGCTCGTGGCCAACCACGCTGGAGCCGTGCCGTCGGACGCCCCGGTGATCATGCACGGCATCGAAGAGGAGCTCGGCCGCCCCGTCTACGGCCTGGCCGACTACTTCTTCCGCTCGGCGCCGTGGCTCGGCACCATGTGGGCCCGCCTAGGCGGTGTGCCGGCCCATCCCGACAACGCCCTGCGCATCCTGCGCGACCAGGGCGACCTGGCCGTGGTCTTCCCCGAGGGGACCAAGGGACCGTCGAAGACCTACACCGACCGCTACCGGTTGCGCCGCTTCGGACGGGGTGGCTTCGTAGAGATTGCCATGCGGGCCGGGGTGCCGGTGGTGCCCATCGCCGTGGTGGGGGCCGAGGAGTCGATGCCCATCCTCTTCCGCCTTCCCTCGCTGGCCAAGGCCCTGGGCGTTCCGTACGTCCCGATCACGGCCAACATGCTGGCCTTCGGTCCCCTCGGGCTGGCCATGTACTTCCCGTCCAAGTTCAAATTGCGCGTGCTCGACCCGGTGACATTCGACGTGCCGAGCGGTCAGGAGCGGTACTCCAAGAGCCGGGTCATGGACGAAGCCGAGAAGATCCGCATGCATCTACAGGAGACCCTGTACGACATGCTGCGGGAGCGCCGCAGCGTCTGGTTCGGCTGAGCCACATGGGCCGGCGCGTCCTCATCACGGGCCTCGACACCTTCTGGGGCGGCCGCATGGCTCAGGCCCTCGAGTCCGATCCCGACATCGAGATGATCCTGGGCATGGGCACGAGCGAGCCGTCCGTGCCCCTTGAGCGCGCCGAGTTCGTCCGGGCCGACCAGACCTACTCGATCCTGTCGCGCATTGTGCGGGCCACGCAGGTGGACACCATCGTCCACACCTTCTTGGTGGTGGACTCGACCCGGGTGCCGGGGCGGGCACTGCATGAGATCAACGTGATCGGCACCATGAACCTCCTGGCTGCCGCCGGCCAGTCGGGCTCGCCGGTGCGCCAAGTGGTGGTCAAGTCGGCGGCGCTGGTCTACGGATCGGCCTCCACCGACCCGGCCTGGTTCCGCGAGGAGATGGGCCGCACCTCGCCTGCGCGCACCAGGGTGGAGCGGTCGCTGCTGGAAGTCGAGAGCTTCGTGCGCGACTTCGCCGAGGACAATCCGGCCACGGTGGTCACGGTGTTGCGCTTCGCCAACGTGCTCGGCACCGACATAGTGACGCCCATCAGTTCGAACCTGGCGCGGCCGCTGTGCCCGGCGGTGGCCGGGTACGACCCGATGCTGCAGTTCGTGGAAGAAGACGACGTGGTCCGGAGCCTCGAGCACGTCACCCGGCAACGGATCCCCGGGCTCTACAACGTGGCCGGCGACGGGCGCCTGCCGTGGAGCGAGGTGGCGGCCATGTGCGGCACCCGGCCTCTGCGGCTCCCGCCGGTGGCCACCAAAGCGGCGGCCGCCCCGCTCGTGCGCCTGGGCCTCATCGACTTCCCACCCGAGCTCGAGGGCCTCCTGCGCTATGGCCGCGGCATCGACACCTCACGCATGACCAACACCGGCTTCTCGTGCCGCTACTCGACGGCCGGTGCCGTCGACAGCTTCATGAGGGCTACTCGTCTCCGGCGCAGCATGGGCGCAGACCTGCCCGCCTACACCTACGAGCGGGACGTCGAGCAGTTCTTCCGGAACTCCTCGGCCGTGGTCCGCTCCACCGGAAACCATCCGGGCTGATTGGCCGTCACAGCCGCTTGAGCCACCTGAGCATGAGCTCTTCCCGGCGCTCCTCCCATTCCTCGGAGGTGACGGCGTAGCGGACGTGGTCCTCCCAGCGCCCGTCGATCTCCAGGTAGCGCAGAGCCACGCTCTCCTCGCGCACCTCGAGCTTCTCCACCACCCGCCGGCTGGCGCCGTTGCGGGGCACGATGGCGATCTCCACGCGATGCAGTCCGATCTCCTCGAAGGCGAATCGCAATACCACCACGGTGGCTTCGGGGGCGAGGCCCTGGCCGGCCAGCTCCTTGTCGATCCAGTACCCGACGAAGGCATTCTGGAAAGGTCCTCGTTGGATCGACGACAGCGTGATCTCGCCGGCCAGCCGGCCGCCCAGGAAGACGCCGAAGCCGTAGCCGCTGCCGATCTGTCGCTCCCGCTCGCGCGCCGCGCACCGGGCGGCGAAGCTGGCTCGGTCCTCGGGGGTGGTCGGGGCGCCGGCCGGACGCGGCTCCCAGGGCACCAGCCAGTCCCGGCAGCGCACCCGCACGTCGTACCACTCGTCGTAGTCGGCTTCGGTCAGGGTGCGCAGGCGCGTACGCGCTCCCGACAGCTCCAGGGGGTTCGTGCGCGATGCCCGGCCGATCATCGCCCGAGCACCTCCTCCAACGCCGCCAACAGCAACGTCACGTTCCCCGGCCGCGCCACGTGGCCCATACATCCGATACGCCAGACCCGGCCGGCCATGGGGCCGACGCCGCCCCCGATCTCCACGTCGTAGCGCTCGAGCAGCACACGACGGACGTCGGCCTCGGTCATGGCACCAGGCAGCTGCTCGGGCACCGCCACCGTGGTGAGCTGGGGAAGGCGGTGGCCCTTGGCCGCCACCAGGTCGAGGCCCAGAGCCTCCAGGCCGTCGTGGAGCATCTGCCCGCAGCGCTCGTGGCGGGCCCAGGCCGCCGCCAGACCCTCGTCGAGGACAACCCCGAGCCCGGCGTGCAAGGCGTACACCATGCTCACCGGGGCGGTGTGGTGATACGTCCGGCCCCCGGCCCCCTCCACGTACCCGGCGATGAGCCCGAGGTCCAGGTACCACGACGCCGGGCGCTCCACCTGGCGCCGGCGGGCGCGCTCGCCCATGGTCAGCGGAGCGAGCCCGGGCGGGACGCCTAGGCACTTCTGGGTCCCGCTGTAGGCGATGTCCACGCCCCAGTCGTCCACCGCCGCCTCGATACCGCCGAGCGATGTCACCATGTCGGCCACGAGCAGGGCGTCACCCTTGGACCCGCCCACGGCAGCCACGTCGTTGCGCACCCCGGTCGAGGTCTCGGCGTGCACCATGGCGATGACGGCCGGGGCCCGGTGGGCGCCGATCACGGCCTCGGGGTCGAGAGGCTCGCCCCATGGCGCCTCCACCCGGACCACTTCGGCGCCGTGGCGGGCGGCCACCTCGCACATGCGCTCGCCGAAGAGCCCGTTCACCCCGACCACCACCACATCGCCCGGGTGCACCACGTTGAGCAGGGCCGCTTCCATGCCGGCGGACCCGGTCCCGCTCACGGGCAGGGTCAGGCGGTTGCCGGTGGCGAAGACGGTGCGCAGGCGCTCGCAGGTCTCGTCGAGCAGGGCCAGGAACTCGGGGTCGAGGTGGCCGAGCACCGGGCGCGTGAGGGCGGCGACCACCTCGGGGTACGGGTTGGACGGCCCTGGCCCCATGAGGACCCGCTCGGCGAAGGACATGAGCGGATGCTAGGCACGAACCGGCGTGTCCTCGCCAACCTGAGCAGCGACGCCAGTCGCCGTTCGCCCTGTGGTGCCTGGCTAGCCTCGCGCCATGAAAGCCGGCCCGGTGGTGCGCGCCGACCGGGTGCTCGCCCTGGTGCTGGGCCGACGGCGGCCTCGGTGGTGGACCACGCTGGCCGTGCTCTTCGCCATGACCGCCGCATGGAGCCTGGCCACCGCTCTTATGGCGTCGCCGGACGAACCGGCCCACACCATCAAGGCGGCCGCCGTGGCCCGCGGCCAGTTCTTCGGCACCCCGGCTCCGCCCACCGCCGGCGGGCCCTCCCCCGACGTCGCCGTCAGAGTGCCCGACGTGTTCGCCGCCGCCGTGGAGCTGCCCGGTTGCTACGCCTTTCACCCGGACGTGGACGCCTCCTGCGCCCCGGCGCTCCACCCGGTCACCGCGGTGGTGACCGTGGACACGCCGGCCGGACGCTACGAGCCGCTCTACTACTTCGTGGTGGGCTTGCCCAGCCTGTTTTTGTCCTCGGCTTCCGGCATCCGGCTCATGCGCCTGGTCGGTGGCCTGCTGTGTTGTGTGGATTTCTGGCTTCGGCCTTCGAGTCGGCACGGCGCCGGAACCTGTCGAGGCTCAACGACAAGCACACGGCACTGGTGCAGGAATTCGGCATCCTGACCGCCACCCCGGGGCCGACGACGCGCCGGAGCCGAGCGACGCGCCCACCACCGACAGCGGCGACTCACACGCCTTGTAGCTCGTCGATGAGCACACGCCACCGCTCATCCTCGCCCGGAGCTCGAAGCGGGCACCACGGGGCGAAGAGACTCAGATTCGGGTTGTAGTAGGGGTCGTCCTCGAGCCGGCCGCGCTCCCATTTGGTGAGGAAGTACCGGTAGTCGTGGAAGAACCCCGACATGCCCCGGCTCACCGACTCGTGGTGGACGAGCTCGGCGTGCGGCGTGTAGAGGACGCTCAAGCCCCGGTCAGCGAGGCGCATGCAGTAGTCGATGTCGTTGAAAGCCACTTCGAGCTGCTCGTCGAAACCGCCCAAGGCTTCGAAAGTGGAGCGCCGGGTCATGAGACAGGCGCCGGTGACGGCGCTGTAGGGCCGCACCACCCGGTCCCAATCGAAGTACCCCACACCACCGGCGGGCAGCCCCATGAAGATGTGCCCGGCAATGCCGTGCTGGCCCAGCACCACGCCGGCGTGCTGGACCGTGCCGTCGGGGAAGAGCAGGCGGGCTCCCACTGCCCCAACATCAGGGCGATCGGCCAGCTCCACCAGGGCCCCCAGCCAGCCGGGCTGCAGCGCCTCCACGTCGTTGTTCATGAAGAGCAGCAGGTCGCTCCGGCAAGTGGCGGCAGCCAGGTTGTTGATAACCGACCAGTTGAAGGCGCCGTCGTACTCGAGCACGCGTACCCGGTCCCCCAGCTGCCGGCGCAGGGCGGCCGTCTCCGGCTCGATGCTGCCGTTGTCGATGAGAACCACATCGAGCTCGTCGGCTTCCGGCTCGCGTCCGAGTGACTCGAGACACCGAGCCGTCATGGCCGCCTGGTCGCGATAAGGAATCACCACCGACACCGTCGGCGATGCGGAGCAGCGATGGCGGAGGTGGTACGCACCAGGGAAGGGGCCGTCGGCCACGTCGGCCTCGAGGCCCCGCCGGCGCACGGCGTCCTCGAGCGCGCCTCGGCTGGCCACGTGGGCCCACGGCTTGGCGGCGCTGTCGCCGGCGGCCGAGCCGGCCACGGCCCGCCAGTGGTACAGCACCCTGGGGATGTGCACCACCGCGCGGGCCTGTTCGGTGGCCCGCAACATCACGTCGTAGTCCTGGCTGCCGTCGAACTCGGGGCGGAAGCCTCCGACAGCGGCGAGCAGGCTGCGCCGCACCACCAGGAGGTGGCCCATGTAGGGGTAGGAGAGCAGCAGCTCCGGTGCCCAGTCAGGCTTGAAGTGCGGCTGGTAGGCCACACCGTTCTCGTCGATCTTGTCGTCGTCGCTGTAGAGCACGTCGGCGTCGGGGTACGCCGCCGTGGCGGCCACCACTTCGGCCAGGGCATCGGCTTCCAAGGTGTCATCGTGGTCGAGCAGGGCCACGAACTCGCCGGCGGCGGCGGCCAGCGCCGCATTGGTGGCCCTGGAGATGCCGCCGTTGGACTCAAGGGACTGCACCACCACACGGGGGTCGGACGCCGCCAGCTCGGACAGGACACCGGTGAGCGCCGGATCACCCGACGCGTCGTCACACAGGCACAGCTGCCAGTTGCCGTAGGTCTGCGCCTGCACCGACTCCACACAGGCCCGGAAGTACCACAGCTCGGGCCGGTAGACCGGGACTACCACGCTGATCATCGGGCCCGCCGTGGGTGCCGCTGTCACATGCCGTCGACCATGGGCCGCCTTGTCGCGTGCCCAGTACCGGTAGGCGGCGTGGTCGGTGCCGGCATCGGGGCCCCATGGAAGCCGGGCCGGCTCCGCCGCCCTCGGCGCTGACAACAGGCCGACGAGCTGCTCGGTGGACCAACGCAGTGCCTCCACGGCGCCGGAACGTAGCACTCCGGCCGCAGAAGGCAGCGGCGGCCGCTGGGTAGACTCGCGGCACGCCGCCGGGCGTGCCCGTCTCTTCGTGACGACCGTGCCGGCGGCCCGTCGCGTGCGGCAAGGAGGATCGATGCAAGACGGCGATCTCGACCCGAGGGAGTTGCTCGAACGCCTGCATGCCGATCGCCGGCTGCCGGCCTGGGATCCGCCGGCGCCGTCTCCGGCTCTGGCCGGTTGGCGCCAGCGCCCCATGCGCGACGAAGAACCGCTCGAGTACCTCCACGGGCACTGGGCCCTGCCCGAGCAATTCGACCCGGCTACGGCCGGTGGCGGCTGGCGGGGACGCCTGGTCGGGCTCTTCGGGCGCTTGGCCTTCCGCGTCCTGGGTCCCTACCTGCACAGCGAACGGGAGTTGCTGGCCCGAGTGGTGCGCATGAACGACGCCTTGGCCCGGCGCTGTGACGAGCTGGCCGATGTCATCGCCGAACGCCAGATGACCGAGGCCGAGAGCGGGGCGAGCTTGGCGGCCTGGCTGCACGTGCTGGCCGACTCGCAAGCGGACGCCACAGAGAGGTGATCCTGTCCCGGAGCCGGCCCGCCGGCTGGCCCCGCATCGTCGTGCTCACCCCGAGCTGGGGCACGAGCAGCGAGTCGCAGTGGGCCCTGCGCCAGGTGGCGGGAGCCTTGGCCCAGTCCGCCGACGTGCACGTCATCACCCCCCAGGGCGCGTCGGCCCGGGGATACTTCGACGGGGTCTTCACCGTGCAGGAGATGGCATCGGCCGAGCGCCTCGCTTCGGCCATACGGCGACAGCTGCTGGTGGCGTCGCTGGCCGGGCGCCGGCTCGAGGGGGAGGCCCTAGCGGCCAAGGCGGCGCTGCTCGACGAGGGCCAACAGCAGTGGGAGCCGGCGCAGGCCCTGCTCCATGCCTTGCATCCCGACCTGATCGTGCTGGGCGACCACCGCCATGTGGGCGCCGCCCGGCTGGCCGACAGAGTCTGCCCCGACGTGCCCCTGGTGGTCGTGCCCCTGGTCTCGGCGTGGTCCGAGCCGGCCGATGAGTACTACGGCGATGTCTTTGATCGAGCGGTATGCGCCTTGGTCTTCACCGACGACGAGGCTCGACAGCTGCAGGCGGCGCCGGGCGCTGCACCGGTGCACGTGGTGGGCCTGCCCATGGCGGCCAACCCCAGCGTGCAGCGCGAGCCCAATACCTATCTCGGCGAGCAGACCTACGGCCTGGTCCTCCTGGGCGCCCCGTGGGCTTCGCCCGCCGCCGGCGGCGACGTCACCCGTCTGTTGCGGGTGGGGTTCCCACGCCGGACCGTGGCCGTGGCCGCCACCGACCGACTCGTCATGCTGCACGGCGGCGAGGAGCGACAGGTCGGACCGGTCGAGCGCGGCAGCGACCTGTTGCGCCTCATGGCTTGGGCGTCGTTGACCGTCGATGCCCGACCCGGGAGCCTGTTCGGCCGCCGGGCGCTCGAGTCGCTGCTCTACGGCACGCCGGTGGCCGTGCCCAGCCGGAGTCGGGCCCGCCAGCATGCCGATGTCGGAGGCGGGGGCCTTTGGTTCTCGGGTCCCGGCGACCTGGCCTGGTGCGTCGAGGCGCTGTTCGACGACGAGGTGGCCTCGGCGCTCGGCCGGCAGGGTCGCCGCTACGCCGAGGAGCGCTTCGGCGACACCGCCGCCTTCGTGGAGCGGGTCACGCAGGCCGTGCTCCCGGTGGTGGGTGCCGGACCCGTGTCGGGCCCGGTGTCCGGCCCGGTGTCCGGCCCGGTATCGGCGTAGGCCTCAGCCCACCGACCCGGCCCGGCGCGCCGTTGAGGGGACGATGGGCGCCGACCGACCGGTGCCGGCTGCGCCGCCGGTCCCCTTGTCAGTGGAGACGCGCTGGGCGGACGGCTGCTCCTCGAGGTACTCCTCCTCCACGTTCACGGCCCAGATGTCGTGGCCGGCCTGGTGCACGATGTTCTGGGCCGTGAGCATGGCGGTGTACATGGAGTGGTCCTGGTTGTTGTACTTGTGCATGCCGTTGCGCCCCACGGGGTGGACATTGGGCACCTCCTCAGCCAGCCAGTGGCGGATGATCTCGACCGCCTGCCGGTACCTCTCGTCGTATACGGGATAGGCCTTCGGCATCCGCACCACGTAGCCGCACTGGACGTCACCGGGCTCGGCCAGGCCGATGGCAGCCAGCTCGGCGGTGGCCAGGACCACCAGCTCCTCATCGGGGGCCGACCACAGCTCGTCGCCTTCGAAGACGAAGTACTCCAAGCCCAGACAGGTACCGCCGGGTCGGACCATGAACGGGGACCAGGAGCCGAAATTCTGGATGCGGCCGACTTTCACGCCTGGGTGGTGGATGTAGATCCAGTTGTCGGGGAACCCCCGGGTGTCGGGCACCACCAGGGCGACGGTCAGGAAGTCCCGGTAACGGAGCTCCGAAGCGGCCTGGCACACCTCGGGCGGCGCCGGTGGGTCGAGGGCACCGACGAGGGCCGACAACGGCATCGAGCTGACCACGTGGTCCGTCTCGATCCGCGCCGGCCGTCCGCCGTCGTCGTAGACCACGGCCCGTGCCCCCGCCGCGTCGCGCTCGATGGAGGTGACGGGGCAGCCGAGGTGCAGGGGGACCTCGAGCGAGGCCAAGAGCTCGCTACAGCGCTCCCACATCATCCCGGGCCCGTACTTGGGATACTGGAACTCCTCGATCAGGCTGGCGACCTGCTTGGCCTTGTCGTGACGGCGACCGACCAGTCGGGCCCGGGTGGGCTCCCACACGGCGCGGAACAACGACATGCCCTTGATCCGCTGCGCTCCCCAGTCAGCCGAGAGCTCCGAGGCCGGGACTCCCCATACCTTTTCGTTGTAGGTCTTGAAGAAGTGCCGGTACAGCCGCCACCCGTAATTGGCCACGATGTAGCCTTCGAGCGTCGATTGGTCACGCGGGGGCCGCAGGCGCACCGCCACGTACGAAGCGATACACCGAGCGGCTTCGTAGAGGCCGAGATTACGCAAGGCGTTGACGGGTCGGATGGGGTAGTCGAAGAACTTGCCCTTGTAGTAGATCCGGCTCATCCTCGGTCGCATGAGGAAGTCCTCGTCGGGGAGGATCTCGTGCCACAGCTGCTCGACCGGCGCCACCTTGGTGAAGAAGCGGTGGCCTCCGATGTCGAAGCGCCACCCGTCGCGCTCGACCGTCCTCGAGATGCCGCCCACCACCTCGTCGGCCTCGAGGACCACCACGGGCCGGGCCGCTTTGGCCAGCTGGTAGGCGGCAGTCAGGCCGGCCGGCCCGGCTCCAACCACCACGACGGGAAGCGACCCGCTGTTGTGGACCTCGGTCATGACACTGCCACGGACACATGCTCCTCATCGGAGACGCACGACCCGCGTCGGCGTGACCGGGCGATCGGGACGGTGGCCAACAATAGCGAAGCGGTCAGCCACCACCTTGGCCCAGCAGAGCGGCCACCATGCCGTCCAAGATGTCGTCCTCGGACACCAGGCAGGCCCGGGCCCCGAAAGCCTCCATTACGCGCTGGAGGACGAGGACACCACCGACGATCACGTCAACCCGGCCCTCGACCATCCCCGGGCGCTCGAGTCGCTGCTGTGCGGTGTCGGCGGCCAAGACCTCGAGCCACGTGGCGATGGCGGCGTCGGTGAGCACCTGGTGGTGGATGAGGTCCCGGTCGTAATGGGTGACCTGCCCCTGCAAGGCGGCCAGGGTGGAGACCGTGCCGGCCAGCCCGACCAGGGTCCCCCCGGACGGAACCGGCGGGAGCGAACGGCAGGCCCGGTCCAGCGCCGCCTCCACGGCCTGGCCGGCCTGCTGCAGCTCGCCGGCTGTGGGGGGATCGTGGGCCAAGAAGCGCTCGGTGATGCGCACGCACCCCATGTCGATCGACACCGCCTGGGCGGTGGCGGGCCGGCCCGGGGTGCCGACCACCAGCTCGGTCGACCCCCCGCCGATGTCGACCACCACCACCGGGCCGCTGCCGCCGGGGGCCGGGACCAACCCCGTCGTGGCGCCGGCGAAGGACAGACGCCCCTCCTCGTCCCCGGTCAGCACCTCGGGCTCCACACCCGTGGCCCGGCGGGCGGCGTCGAGGAAGACGGCGGCATTGGTGGCGTCGCGGGCCGCTGAGGTGGCCACCAACCGGACCCGATCCACGCCGAGCTCGTCCATGCGCCGGCGGTAGCCGACGAGGACGTCCACCGTTCGGGCCACGGCGTCGTCGGCCAGCCGGCCGGTGGCATCGACCCCTTGGCCCAGGCGGGTGATGTGCATCTGGCGGTCGAGGACGGTGGCGTCGGGGCCCACGACGAGCAGCCGGGTGGAGTTCGTGCCGCAATCGATGGCGGCCACGGCCCGGGGCGGGCCCAGGACCGACCCCAACGTGTCGACCAGGGCGGCGGCCGTGTAGCGCCCCACCGGGTCGTCGCCCCCGGCCAGGAACCAGGCCAGGTGGGCGTGGAGGCACTTCACGCCCTGGCGAGTGCCGCCCACTCCACCCGAGGGCTTCGGGCCTGCGTGCCCCGGGGGCAGGGCGCTGTCGCGCTCGGCGGAGTAACGGGCGTGGGCCTCGGCCAGCGACAGCGGGTCGACGGCGGCGGCGGCGGCGCGCACCGCGCCGGCCGCTTCGAGTCGGCTAACGGCGTCGCGCAGCTCCGGGTCCACCAGCCAGAAACGCGTCGGCATGGGGCGCCCGTCGTCGAGCAGCGGGGCGTTGCAGATGACCACCGGCTGCCCGTCGCCGCGACGTACGACCACTACGAAGGCAGCCTCGGGGCGGCGGCCGAGCAGGCGGCTGACGACGGCGAGGTCGGACGCGTCGGGCGAGGTGTCGGGAGTCGTGTCGGCCGTCTTAGCGCCAGAACTCCAGCGTGTGCAGCACGCGAGTCAAGAAGGTGCTGGGCTTGGCACTGGCGGCCCGGGCCCGGTGCCCGGCACGGGGCCCGGCCGCCGGGCGCGGTGACGAACCCGTGACGCCGAGCAGCGCCTCGGACTGGGCTGAGCCCGGGGTAACCGGCGGCCCCTGCAGCGGCACATGGCCCGAACCGGCCACCACCGACGCCGAAGCCCCCGACGGGGGCAGGATCACATATGCCTTGTGACCCGGTGCCACCAACCCGTACTCGGTGCGGGCCAGCCCGGCCACCACAGCGGGATCGGTGAGGCGCCTGGCCTCGTACGACAAGGCTTGGTCCGCCGTCTGGAGCTGGTGCAACTGAGCCGCCGTGGTCGACAGCTGGCGGTGCTGGGTGAGCAGGGTCGATACCGGGATGCCGGTCAGCAGCACGATGGCGGCGAACAGAGCGGCGACCACCAGTGGCAGGCGGGTCTGGCGGCTGTGCGCAGGGCGGCCCCTACTCATGGAGCGCGTCCGGAGGCGCTCGCCGTCGAAAGAGCGGCGCCGCCCAGGAAGGCGGCCGACTCGCCGAGCTCGTCCTCGATGCGCAGCAGCTGGTTGTACTTGGCCACGCGGTCAGAACGAGCCGGGGCGCCGGCCTTGATCTGGCCGCAATTGGTGGCCACGGCCAGGTCGGCGATAGTGCTGTCCTCTGTCTCACCCGAGCGATGGGACATGACACAGCTGTAGGAGGCCCGGGTGGCGCAGGCCATGGTGTCGAGGGTCTCGGTGAGCGTCCCGATCTGGTTCACCTTCACCAGAATGGCGTTGCCCACCCCCGAGGCGATGCCGCGCTCGAGGCGCTTCTGGTTGGTGACGAAAATGTCGTCGCCGACCAGCTGCACCCGGCGGCCGAGGGCGGAGGTGAGCATGGCCCATCCGTCCCAGTCGTCCTCGGCCATGCCGTCCTCGATGGAGACGATCGGATAGCGGTCACAGAGATCGACCCAGTACTGGACCATGTCGGCGGAGCTCAACCGCCGACCTTCGCCGGCCAGGTCGTAGGCCCCGTCCTTCCACAACTCGCTGGTGGCCGGGTCGAGGGCGATGGCCACGTCCTCCCCCGGCGTGCGCCCTGCCGCTTCGATGGCGTCGACGAGCACCTGTACGGCGGTCTCGTTGGAAGGCAAGTCAGGGGCGAAGCCGCCCTCGTCGCCCACCGTGGTCGACAGTCCCCGGGTCCGCAACACCTTGGCCAGGCAGTGGTACACCTCCACACCCCAGCGCAACCCCTCCGAGAACGACGCCGCCCCCACCGGCGTGATCATGAACTCCTGGAGATCCACCGAGTTGTCGGCGTGGACCCCGCCGTTCACCACGTTCATGAGCGGCAGGGGCAGGACATGGGCTTGGACGCCTCCCACGTAGCGGAACAGCGACAAGCCGGTGTCCTGGGCGGCGGCGCGGGCCACGGCGAGCGACACCCCGAGCACGGCGTTGGCGCCGAGACGGCCCTTGGTCGGGGTTCCGTCCAGGTCGATCATGGCCAGGTCCACCGCCCGCTGGTCGCCGGCATCGAAACCGGCCAGCACGTCGGCCAGCTCCCCGTTCACGTGCTCCACCGCTCCGAGCACGCCCTTACCGCCGTAGCGCTCCCCGCCGTCGCGCCACTCGGTGGCTTCGTGCGACCCGGTGGAGGCCCCAGAAGGCACCATGGCACGCCCGGCGGCCCCGGAGTCGAGGAGGACTTCGACCTCGACTGTGGGGTTGCCGCGGGAGTCGAGTACCTCCCGCGCTCTGACCTGCTCGATGGCGCTCATGGGCGATGTTTCCCCTGTTGCTGGTGTTGTAGAAGTTACTCGCTGGCTTCGATGGTGCTGCGGAACCGCCGGGCATGGGCCCGCAGTGCCGATTCGGGGTCCACGCCGGCCTGCCGGGCGGCATCGGCCACGGCGAAGAGCAGCTCCCCCACCAGCTCCACCAGCTCGGCCGGCGCATCGAGCGCCTCTGGCGCTCCGGGTCGGCCGGCCCCGACCAGCCGGTCGAGGCCCTCGGCCACCTGGGCCGGCGAACTGAGGGCCGGGGCCGGGGGCTCGGCCAGGGACTGCGCCTTGCGTTGGAGCTTGGCCACCAGGGCCAGCGCCGGCAAGGCCTCAGGGATGCCCTCGGTGATGCTGCTGCGCCCCTTCTCGGCTTTCTTGAGCTGCTCCCAATTGGCCGCCACGTCGTCAGGGGTGTCGGCCACCACGTCACCGAAGACATGGGGATGGCGGGCCACCAACTTGTCGTGCACCGACCGAGCCACGTCGGCCAGCGTGAAGCGGCCCTCCTCTGCCGCCAACGCCGAGTGGAAGACCACCTGGAACAGCACGTCCCCGAGCTCCTCTTCGAGATGAGCCACCAGCTCAGGGCCCACGTCGTCCCCGGCCGCGTCCAAGGCGTCAAGGGCGTCGATGGTTTCGTAGGCTTCCTCGAGGAGGTGACGGGCCAGCGATGAATGGGTCTGGACGCGGTCCCAGGGGCAACGCACCCGCAGCGCCCGCACCAGCTCGTCCAACCGCGCCACCTCGCCGGCGATGGGGGCGGCCAGACGCGGGATCCACAGCGCCGTGAGGTGGTCGGGCTCGACCACGCGGTCCAGGTCCTCCCACGGCACGTCGCGCACCACCTCGTCGTCTAGGCCCAAGTGATGCAGCACGACGGCACGCCGCCCGGGGTCGGGCTCCACCTCGTCGACGGCCAGCTTGACCGCCGACAGGAGCAGGCGGTCATGGCACTGGGCCACCATCAGCGGGCCGCGCTCACCGGCGCCGTCGACGGCGAATGATGCTGCGTCCACGAGACGCACGCCGGCGTCCACCGGGTCGATCCCCAGCCTGTCCCAGGCCAGATCGAGAAACGACGGAGCTAACCGCACCTCGACCTCGATGCGAGGGTCACCACGCAGCAAGGTGACGGTCCGCTCGGCCACCAACGGCGAACCGGGCACGCCGTAGGCCACGAAGCCCGGGGTGCTGGCGGTGGCCGACTCGACGAGCCTCGCCACGATGGCGGCGTAGACGTCGTCGAAGGACTCGGCCTCCTCGTAGAGGTGGTCGAACGATGTGAGCCGGCTCACCAGGCCGGGGCCGAGGCCGGCCACCGCCGGATGGCGAGCGGTCCGGAGGAAGGCGTGGCGGGCCCCGTTCAGGGCGTCGAGGGTGGCGGCCGGGACGAGGTCTGCGCCGGCCGGCCCGAGGCCGACCACCACGACGCGCGGTCGCCGCTCAGGAGGCGGCGCCACTCACCCCGAGCGCTGCTCCGCCCGACTGGTCGGCCCCCGGCGACAGTAGTGACGACGCCGGAGGTGTGGCGGCGGGCCGCACCCCCTGTGACGGCGCCCAGCTCCCGAAGCGAGGGTCCACATCCACCGATGCTCCGTGGGTGATCCGGGCGAACTCGGCCGACACCACCGCGTTCTGCGCCGAGAGCAGTTGCTGGCGGATCTGAGCCTCGGCCTGGGCGAAGGGCACCTGGGGCCGGCCGTCCACCTCGAGGACGAACCACACGCCGCTGCCGCTGCCCGCACCGCTCTGGGGCTCGAAGACGGGCTGGCTGATCTGGCCGGGGGCGAGCCCGGCGATGGCGCCCAGGATCACGCTGTTCACGATCTGCGAGGACGGCACACAGGGGATGGCACCCCCTTGGGGAGCGGTCTGGGTGTCGATGGAGCTCTGCTGCGCCTCACTGGCGAAGGTGGCCGAGCCGTTGGCGATGGCGTCGTGGATCGATTGCGCCTGGGCCTGGGTCTCGACGGCGATGTCGCTCAGGCACACCTCGTCGAACATCGAGGTGTGGGCCTGGTAGTAGCGCTGCAGGGCGCCCTGGCTCACGTCGACATGGCCGATCACGGAGGCCAATCGCTCTTGAGCGGCGAGGAAGTGGACCTGGTCATCGACGAAGGCGGGCGGGAGCAGCCCCACCAGCCGGGCGCCGACCACCGACCCCGGGCACGTGCTCGACGACGATCCCGACGGGGTCAGCTGGGCTACGAAGTCGGACCGTGCCGCGCTGAGATCCGAGGCCGTGACGGCCTGGTGCCGGCGGGCCAGATCGTCGTCAACCAGGCGTTCGAGGACGAGGGTCGAGAGCTCGAAGGTGGCGAAGGAGCTGTTCACGGTGAAGTCGCCGACCCCGGTGAGGGGCGTGGGCAGGTTGACCCCCTGCAGCTGCAGGGCACACTGCGCATAGGGACTCTGTGAGATCTGCGAGAGCTGGGCGTCGAGGTCGGCGCGGCTGATGGTGGTGCCGTCCACGGTGGCCGCCGCCGGCCGCAGGTTGCAGGCCGACCCCGAGGCGGCCAGCGCCGCCAGCACGACCATGGAGAGGAGGCGCTTGCTCACGAGACGGGCATGCTACCGGCGGGCCAGGACCCCCGACGATTCGGACGCCCCCTTGTCGGCCCCCGGTGCCGCCGGCGGCGGCGGGAGCAGCTCACACAGCAACGACAGCAGGGCACCGGCCACGTCGCCGGGGTCGTGGAGGAGAACTATCAGCTGGCCCGACTCCTCCTTGTGCACGGCATCGGGGTGCAGCCGCCGCAGCCGCACGCCAGCCGATGCCGGCAGGGCAACGGGTGACAACCTGGCTACGAAGGACGTGCGGGCCCGGTGCCCGGCCTGTCCCGGGCGCGAAGCGGTGGCCGACACTTCTCTTATCCCGTGCTCCAGGCACACGGCGCGCAGCTCGGCCACGGTGAGAAGCCCTTCGGCGGCGGGGGGCAGAGGGCCGAAGCGATCGAGCCACTCACCTCGGATGTCGTCCACCTCGGCCCTGCTTCCCACGGCGGCCAGGCGGCGATAGGCCTCGAGGCGGAGGTCCTCGCGCCCTACGTACTCGGGCGACAGGTGGGCGTCGGAGGGGATGTCCACCGTCACCGGCACGGGGGTCCGCAGCGGCTCACCCTTCAACTCGGCCACTGCTTCGGCCACCAGTTGCACGTAAAGGTCGTAGCCCACCGCCGCGATGTGGCCCGACTGGTCGCTGCCGAGGAGGTTCCCGGCCCCACGGATCTCGAGGTCACGCATGGCGATCTTGAAGCCACTGCCCAGCTCGGTGTGCTCGCCGATGGTGCGCAGCCGCTCGTAGGCCGCTTCGCTCAGGACCTTGTCATGGGGGTGGAAGAGATAGGCATAAGCCCGATGCCCCGAGCGCCCCACCCGGCCTCGCAGCTGGTGCAGCTGGCCCAGGCCCAAACGATCGGCGCGATCGACGACGAGCGTGTTCACCGTGGGCATATCGATGCCCGACTCGATGATCGTGGTGCACACGAGCACGTCGTATCTCGACTCCCAGAAGTCGAGGACGACCTTCTCGAGCGATCCCTCGTCCATTTGGCCATGCGCCACCGCCACCCGTGCGTCGGGGACGAGGGCACGCACCCGGGCGGCCACCGCCTCGATGTCCTGCACCCAGTTGTGCACGAAGAAGACCTGTCCCTCGCGCAGCAGCTCGCGTCGGATGGCCTCGACCACGGCCGCCTCGTCGAATTCGCCGACGTAGGTCAAGATGGGCTGGCGCTCGGCCGGTGGCGTGTTGATGAGCGAGAGGTCCCGGATGCCGGTCAGCGCCATCTCCAAAGTGCGCGGGATGGGACTGGCCGTCAGGGTCAGAACGTCGACGCCATGGGTCATGGCCTTGATCGACTCCTTGTGGCTCACCCCGAACCTCTGTTCCTCGTCCACCACCAGCAGACCGAGGTCCTTGAAGGTGACATCGGACGCCAACAGACGATGGGTGCCGACGACCACGTCAACGGTGCCGGCGGCCACCCCGGCCACCACCTGCCGGGCCTGGGCCGGTGTGAGAAAGCGCGACAGCAT
>DATKSG010000094.1:0-21025 GCA_035531775.1 Acidimicrobiales bacterium
CATCGGCGAGGCCGCCATGCGGATCGGCCGGTAGCAGGCGTTGGCACCAAGGAAGGCGACGTTCAGCCCGGCATCCCTGGCCCGGGCCACGCCGTCGCGCATCTCGAGCGACCAGTACTCGTCGTGGCCCAGGCTGAGCAGGCAACGGTGGCGCAGCAAGGCCGAGGGGTTGCGGTGCACATCGAGGTCGGTGACGTAGGCCACGTCGAGCCCGAGCCGCTCCATGTCGTATACGAGGGGAAACTCGTTGCCCAAGAAGTCCGAAGCGCCCTGGGCCCAGGTCTGGGGATACGGGCGGTCGAAGGACACCACGCGGGCGCGCTGGGCGTAGGTCTTGCCGTTGGGCGACTGGGTGAAGGTGAAGCCACCCCCGGTCGACCCGTAGTACAGGCTGTATCCCCCCCACAGGTTGTAGGCCTGCCACGTCGTCACGCTGTGCTGGACGACGAAAGTGGCGCTGCTCGTGTCGTCGCGCACGCACAGGGGCACGAACTGCTGCTCGCCGTTGCTGCCCACCAACTTGAGCAGGTACGCACCCGGGGGCCACGACCCGTCCACGGCCAGCGACAGCGAGGGCTTCCACCGGCACTCCACCGTGTTGGTGCCGGCGGTGAGCACCGGCGGTGGCTGCGACGTACCGGCCAATTGATCGGAACGCCAGACCAACCTGGCCCCGAGGCCCTGGTAGTACCCCATCCGGTAGGCCTCCACGTGGAAGCTGCGGGCCAGGGTGTGGACGAAGAGGGGGAGCTCGTCGCCGGCGGCGGCGCTCACCGAGCCGGCGAACCCCTCGATGGCGCGCTGCTGCTGGTGCCCGGTAACGATCCAGTCGAGGGTGCCAGGCCGGGCGTTCTCCTCCTGCAGCCAGCGGGCGCCGGGCACGGCCACGCCGCCCGGGGTGACGATGCTCGGCGCTCCGGCGTCGTTGGAGAACAGCGGGTGCCATCTTGGACGGCCCGCCACCGCGCCGGTATCGATGACACCGCTGGCCGCCAGCGCCGGCAGGGCCAAGGCGGCACCGGCGCCTTGGAGGAAGCGGCGTCGACCGAGACGCGTCGGCCGGTCACCGCTGACACTGTTCACGAACGGCGGTCGCCGTTCTCGGCAGCGGCGTCCGCAGCGGGCCGGTGCCCGAGTCGTGGCCACAGGCCGAGGAAGGCGGTGATGACAAGGAGTATGTAGCCCACCCAGATCACGATCTCGAGCCCGGTGGGGCGGCTCACATAGCCGAAGAAACTGTGCACGATGTCACCCAGCGCACTGTCCTCCGACAGCACGTGGGTCGAATTCCACAGAGGGTGGGCCAACACCGGGAGCCATCCGAGTTGCTGCAGGCCTTCCACGGCGTCGACCAGCAGGCCGGCGGCGAAGACCATGAGCAGGGCCCCCACCACCTTGAAGAAGACGGCGACGTTGATCTTCTTGCCGAAACGGTAGATGGCGAAGGCCACCACCAAGGCGCCGGCCAAGCCGGCGCCGGCGCCGGCCATGGCCCCGGCGGCCGAGGTCGAGAACACGATGGCCAAGGTGAAGACCACCGTCTCGAGTCCCTCGCGCCCCACGGCTTGAAACGACAGGAGGAACAACCCACGGCGCTGGCCGCCCGAGAGCGCCGAGTCGGTGCGGGCTCGCAGCTCGGCCGACATGGTGCGCGAATGGTTGCGCATCCAGAACGTCATGTAGGTGAGGATCACCGCCGCCACCACATAGGTGGAGGTCTCGAAGATGGTCTGGACCCTCGATCCGGCATAGGTGCGGATGGTGAGGTACGCCACCGTGCCGCCGGCAGCGGCCAGGACCAGGGCGGCACCCACGCCGGCCAACACGTCGCGGAAGTGGCGCCGCTGGCCGATCTGGTCGAGATAGGCGAGCAGGATGGCCACGATCATGCTGGCCTCGATGCCTTCCCGGAGGAAGATCACGAAGGTGGCGACCACCGCTCTCCTGTCCTGGCCCTCGGGTCCGGGGGCCCGGCCCTGGCGGGGCGTCCGCCACCGCCGTCCCCGTATATTAGGTGGACCTAACTTTGAGCGTCAACCAGGGCGGCGTCCTCGGTAGGATCGGTCTGTGACCGACGGATATCACCCCCCGGTGGAGGAGTATCTCGAGACCATCCAGTCGCTCACCGAGGAGGGCACCCCGGTCATCCAGGCCCGTATCGCCGAGCGCCTGGGGCGATCGGCTCCGTCAGTGTCGGAGATGCTCGAGCGACTGGCCGGCGACGGCTACATAGTGCGCACGGGCCGGGTAATCGCCCTGACGGTGCCGGGCCAGGCCCTGGCCGACAGCGTGATACGCAAGCACCGCCTGGCCGAGCGCCTGCTGGTGGACATCATCGGGCTGCCCTGGCACAAAGCCCACCTCGAAGCGGGCCGGTGGGAGCACGTCATCTCCGACGAGGTGGAAGCCCGGCTGGTGGACCTCCTCGGCAACCCGTCCACCTGCCCTCATGGCAACCCCATCCCCGGAGCCCCCACGGCCCACACCGCAGCCGAGCAGGTCAGCCTGGCCGAGGCGGCGCCCGGGGACTGTGTGCGCTTCGAACGCATCACCGAAGAGATCGAACTCGACATGGCGTCGCTCGAGTACCTCGACCACCATGGATGCATCCCCGGGCGCAGCGCCCTGGTGAAGACGGTGGCGACCGACGGCACCATGACGTTGGAAGTCGGCGGGACCACGGTGTCGCTCGGCCCCGCCATCTGCCAGCAGGTCTACGTCGCCTCGCTCTGAGCGACGGAGACCGACGGCGACGAACCCTCGGTGTCGTCGCCGTCGGAGAGGTCGTCGACGAAGAGGTCGAGAAGCTCGGGATCGAAGTGCGAAGCCCGTCCTTGGCGCATCACGTCCAGAGCCTCGGCGAGGGAGAAGGCCCTCTTGTAGGGCCGGATGCTGCGGAGCGCGTCGAACACATCGGCGATGGCCACGATGCGGGCTTCCACGGGGATCTCGAGCGATCGCAAGCCTCGTGGATAGCCGCTGCCGTCCCAACGCTCATGATGGGTGAGGGCCAATGTGGCTCCCATCCGCATGAGGGGGGAATCCGAGCCGTGAAGCATGTTGGCGCCGATCTCGGAGTGGCGCTGCATGACGAGGCGCTCCTCGGGCGACAAGAGTCCGGGCTTGAGCAGGATGTCGTCGGGCAGGGCCACCTTGCCGATGTCGTGCATCTTGCTGGCCAGCGCGAGCAACTCGACCTGTTCGGCGCTCTGGCCGCTCAACACGGCCAGGCGCTCGGTGTAGGCACTCATGCGCTGGAGGTGCAGCCCTGTATGGGCGTCGCGCCATTCCGCCGCCATGGCCAGGCGCTCCACCGTCTCTTGGCGCGAGCTGCGCAACGCCAGAGCGTCAGAGTCGAGCTGGCGGACAGCGGCGGCCAGGTTGGCGGCCCGGTCATCGAGTTCCCGCCGCATGCCATCGGCCATGAGACGCTCGGCGATCACCTCGGAGCGGCGATGGAGGGCGCCGGCCACGTTGATCAGCACGGCGCTGGCCTCGTAGGGCTTGAGAATGTAGCCGTAGGCGCCGTGCTTGGCCACCGGCTCGGCCGCAATCGGGTCGGCGACGGCGGTGACCATGATGACGGCCAAATCGGGATACAGCTGGTGCACGGCAGCCAGGAGGGAGAAACCACTCTCATCGGGCATCATGACGTCGCACAACATGAGCTCGAACGACGACTCGGCCAGGCGCTGTCGAGCCTCGCCCGCATTGGCAGCGGCCTCGCATTGGTAGCCGGCATCACCCAACACGCGGACCAGTGCACGGCGTATCGCATCCTCGTCGTCGACGACCAGGATGCGCGCCGGCATGAGCGCCGGGCCACCGGCTAATTCCATCAGTGGACCCGCTGAGCGTCTAGCAGCGAGCTGCGCACGGTGTCGAGGAGTACATCGGCGGTGAAGGGCTTCTCCACCAGCGTCATAAGGGAGGCCAGCACGCCGCGCTCGGCGATGGCCTGCGAGCCGTAGCCGGTCACGAAGACGATGGGCAGGTCGGGCCGCTGCCGGCGGAGGCGGTCGGCCAGGTCCTTGCCCGACAGGCCTCCGGGCATGACCACGTCGGTGAGCAGGAGGTCGACAGAGGTCCCGGCGAAGACCCGCTCGGCCTCGTCGGCATCCTGTGCTTGGAGCACCCGGTAGCCGGCCGACTGCAGGATACGGGCGGTGGAGCGCCGAACACCCTCCTCGTCCTCCACCAGGAGCACGGACCCCGCCCCCGGCCCGGCCGGCTGCGACACCATGGCCGGGACGGCGGGTGCCGCACCCGGAGCCGGCGCCCCCACGGCACCGGCCACCGGGAACAGCAAAGTGACGGTGGTGCCGCGACCAGGGCTCGAGGAGATGGCGACGAAGCCGTGCCAACGAGCCACGATCCCGTAAACCATGGCCAGGCCCAGCCCGGTGCCACGACCCGTCTCCTTGGTGGTGAAGAACGGCTCGAAGGCACGCGCAGCCACATCCCGGGACATCCCCTCGCCGGTGTCGGTCACCTCGATGCGCACATGGGGGCCCGGGGTGAGGCCCATGCCCGGCGCGCTGTGGGCACTGAGCTCCACCCGGGCCACGTCGATGGTGAGCGGGCCCCCGCGTGGCATGGCGTCGCGTGCGTTGATGGCCAGGTTCATGAGCACCTGGTTGATCTCGCCGGCGTCGGCCACGAACTGGCATGGGAGGTCCGCCAGCTGGAGTCGGAGATCGATGTCCTCGCCCAGGGTGTGGTTGAGCAGGCGCTGGGTATCGAAGACGACAGCGTTGGCGTCGAGGACGTCGGCACGCACCACTTCGCCTCGGGCGAACACGAGAAGCTGGCGGGTGAGCTCGGCGGCGCGGCGTGCTGCGCTCTGGACCTCCGCCACGTCGGCGCGCAGAGGGCTGTCGGGGGTCAGGGCGTCGTCGATGAACCCGGTGAAGCTCAGGATCACGTGCAAGAGGTTGTTGAAGTCATGGGCGATGCCACCGGCCAGCTGACCCACGGCGTCGAGACGCTGGGCCTGGCGCAGGCTCTCCTCGGCCTCGGCCTGGCGGAGCTGGGCGCGGTCCAAGGCTTCGTTCTTCTGTTTCATCTCGACCACCAGCCCGAGCGCCTCGTCGCGACGACGAAGGGCCAGAGTCAGGGCTACGGCCACGGCCACGGTGACGCCGAGCCCGATGAGCAGAAGCACCCACGGGAAGATGGCGGCCGAGTGGCCCGACAACGAGGCCGTTGCCGTCATGACCAGGATGAGATTGCCCGGGGATGCAAAGGACCCTGCTTTGGTGCTGATCCGAGCCTGCTCGACGGTGAAGGTGGCCACGTTGGCCATCTGCACCACCGCCCGCTGGCCCGGTAGGGGGAGGGCCGTGGTGGTGGAGAACACGAGGTTGGAGGGCGCTTCGGTACCGAAGTACACCGCCGCGTCGACGGCCGAGAACGGCAGGCCTGGGATCGAGCGCAACGAGACCATGGGGCTCGTGGGGAGCTCCCAGTACAGCACCTCGCCGGCCGGGACACCGGGGGGGCCGACGAGTTGTCCGATCCAGCGCTTGCCGTTGGCGCCGGTCACGCCGACGAACTGTGCTCCCGCTCGAGAAGCCGCCGCGACCAGGGCGGCATCGGACGGCGTGCCGAACTGCCGGTGCACGACGCCGACCGAGGCCAGTAGCGACAGACGCCCTCCGCTGTCGCGAAGCAAGGCGACCGACGCCCCTTCGGCCTGGGCCGACGCCCCGGCGCCGGCAGCGGTGAAGGCCGACTGCGAGTAGCCGAGGGGTTGGGCCAAGGTGGCCAGGTGGAGGAACGGCGACTGGAACTGCGTCATGAAGGCACCGAGCACCACCGCCCCCTGCCCCGCCTCCTGGCGCAGCAGCAAACGGTTGTTGCCCTGGACCGAGGACTCGGTATAGGAGAAGCCCACCACCGAGGCCACGACACCGATGGCTATCACCGCTGCCACCGAGCGGTGGAGATGGAATCTCGTCACCTTGGCCACCGGTAATCTCCCGAATCCCCCTTCGTCACGCTAGGGGGGTTGGCTGGGTTCCGGGCAGGGCCATTGGTCACTGGCGCCCGGGTAAGGTGGCTCGCCGATGAACCGGGCAGGCTGGCCCCGCGAGGTCGAAGCCGTCTTCGAGCGGTCGGTGACGGCCGAGTTCGCCACGCTGACCAGGGCCGGAGCACCGATCACGGTGCCCACTACGCCCTATCTCGGCTCCAGTGGGGAGACGGTAGACGTGTCCACCGGGCTCACGTACCCGGCCAAGGCCGAGCGGGCCCGCCAAGATCCCCGGGTCTGCCTCTTGTTCGCCGACCCCATCGGGGCCGGCTCCGAAGACCTGGCCGTGGTCATGGTGCAGGGGCTGGCCACTGTGCGCGACGGAGACCTGCAGGCCAACACCGACCGCTACGTGCGGGCCAGCACCGAGAAGCTCCCCGACGCCACCAAGGGCCAACCCCGGGCCGTGCTCCGGCGCATGGTCTGGTACTACGCCAGGATCTGGGTGGAGATCACCCCCCTGCACATGCGCTGGTGGCCGTCGCGCCGCCTCGATGGGCCGCCCCAGCAGTGGGACGCCCCCGAAGGCACCGCCGCCCCGTTGTCGGACCCCGCACCGCCGGGCAAGCGGCCCGGGGCCTGGGTGGCGCCGGCGGCCGACTGGCGAGCCCTCACCACCCGGGCCCTCGGACAATTGGCCTTGCACGACCTGACGGTGGTGGACGCCAACGGCTTCCCGTTGTGCCTGCCGGTAGGCGAGGCCGAGCCGACCGACGATGGCGTGCGCCTGCGCCTCGGTCCCGGGGCGCCGGCTGTGGGCGAGGGCGTGGCCTGCCTCACCATGCACGGCCACGGCGTCCGTTTCACGGGGCAGGAGAACCACACGGTGGTGGGCACCGTGGCACCGGACCCTGACGATGGCGGCTGGCTGAGGCTACGGGTGCAGCGGGCGCTCGGTGACTGGAGCCTGGCCGGCAACCGGGCCCTCATGGCGGTCGGATTCCTGTCCAAGGGACGGCGCCTGGCACGCCGGGTCGAAGTCGAGGCCACCCGGCGGGGCCAGCCGGTGCCGACCGTGCGGTTCCCGGGCGAGGCCTGAAGCGCTCAGGCGCCTACGGGCCCCATGAGTTCCTCGGCCTCGAGCGTACGCAGACGCTCGAACAGCCCTCGTAGCTCGGCTCGTCGGGACCGGTCGTGGGCCAGGTTGACCAGCTCCAACGGGTCGGTGTCGTGGTCGTACCACTCGTGGTCCTGGTCGTCGAAGTCGGCGTCCACGTCGAAGAGCTTGTGTCCTGGGTCCTTCCCCCACAGCCCCGTGGACGGCTTACCTCCTCCGACCCCGTAGTAACGGGCGTACTTGGTGCGGCCGTCGTAGAAGCCCCGCAGGGCGTAGCGGACCCGATTGAGGTTCTCGGTCTGGGCCGAGTCCTGGGCGAAGAGGACATGGTGGCGAACCGAGGCGCCCGGGTCGTCGAGCACCGGCCCCAGGTCCACGCCTTGCAGCGACCGTCCGTCGGCGCCCACCACGGCCGACGGGTCGATGCCGGCCAGCGCGCAGATGGTGGCGGCTAGGTCCACATGCGTGGCCAGCGCCCCGGTGCGGGTACCGGCTGTGGTGCGCCCGGGGACGCGCACGTACAGCGGCACACGCATGATCTCGTCGTATACGAAGGGCCCCTTCGAGCGCAGCCCGTGGGACCCGCACATGTCACCGTGATCCGAGGTGAAGATGACGGCGGTGTCGTCCCACGCCCCTGACGCCTCGAGGGCCGACAGCACGGTGCCCAGGCTGCGGTCGGCCAGGCGCTGGAGCTCGACGTAGTAGTCGAGGTGGCGTAGCCAGGCGGCGGTGTCGTCGGGGTCGATGTAGCCCCACAGTCCGTGCTGCTGGTCCCATCGCCACTGGCGATGGGCCTCGGGCTTGGTGTGGAGGTCGTCATGGAAGTTTTCGGGGAGCGACTCACACACGGCGTCGTACTCGGTGTCGTAGATCGGCAAAGGGTCGTCGTCCTTCCAGGCGGCGAGCTCGAGCACGCTGCGGATGCGAGCGACGTCCTCGGGATGGCGCTCGCCGTAGCCGGGCTGATCGACGGGGAACCACATGACATCGTGAGGGTTGACCAGGGCCACGGTCAGGAACCAGGGCCGATCCCCGGGCTGCCGGGCGGCGTTGCGCTCCAGCCAGCTCGCCGCGTTCCCGGCGATGATGGGGTCGAAGTGCACGCCCGTGCCGGCCCACCCCATGAAGTGGCGGTCGTTGCCATCCCAGTCGGCGAACCCGTAGGCAGCCATGTCGGGTTTCGCTGCCTGGGAAAGATGCCATTTGCCGATGTAGGAGCACCTATATCCCGACGCGCCGAGCACCGATCCCAAGGTGGGGACGGCGACGTCGAGCTCAGCGTGCTCGGGCATGATCACGTTGTCGACCACGCCATGGCCCGGGAGGTAGCGGCCGGTGAAGAGGCTGGCCCGGCTGGGCGAACACGGGGAGGAGTGGGTGTAGTAGCGGGTGAACTCGACGCCCTCGGCCATGAGGCGCTGTCGCCAGGGCAAGGTTACTGACGGCGGGAGCCAGTTCCTTTGCCGCTCCTGATCGGACACGACGAGCAGGACATTCGGCTGGGCGACCGCCATCGCCACACCATAGGCGGGCACCTGCTGGTCACTTGACCCCATCGCCGGGGACACGAGCGTCGCTACACTGCGACGGTGGCTCCCAGCCAGCCCGGCACCGTGGTGGTCGAAGAACTCTCGGCGGTGCCGGGTGACGTCGCCGAGGCACTGCGCGCCCTTCTGCCGCAGTTGTCGTCGTCGGCCTCCCTTCCCAGTGACGAGGACCTGGCCGACGTGGCCTCCTCCCCGTCCACCACGCTGCTGGTGGCTCGCCAGAACGCCGGCGGGCCCGTCATTGGAGCTCTCACCTTGGCCGTGTTCCGGATCCCGACGGGGCTGCGGGCCTGGATCGAGGACGTGGTGGTGGACGAGGGTGCCCGGGGCCTGGGGGTGGGCTCGGCCCTGGTAGAAGCGGCCGCCGAGGTGGCCCGCCGCAAGGGCTGCCGCACGGTCGATCTGACCTCGCGGCCCTTGCGCCAGGAGGCCAACCGCCTGTACCTGCGGCTCGGCTTCACAACCCGTCAGACCAACGTGTACCGCAAGGACCTGGGCTGAGGTAGGCTGTTGGCAGCACGCGACTGTGTCACGCAGGTCGTGGGCCGTTGCTGGTCACCTCCGGGTTCTCCCGCAAGCATCGTGCGTGGAGAAGAGGCAACAACATGGCTGAAGGCACAGTGAAATGGTTCAACGCCGCCAAGGGTTTCGGATTCATCACCCCCGATGACGGCACGCCCGACGTGTTCGCTCATTTCTCGTCCATCGAGGGCTCGGGATACCGCGAGCTGATCGAGGGCCAGAAGGTGTCGTACCAGTCCGAGCAGGGACCCAAGGGCCCCCAGGCCAAGAGCGTCCGGCCCATCTGACCCGGTCGGTCCCCTGGACCGGCCCGAACGGATTCCCAGCAGGCCCGGCGCCGCCGGCAAGCTTGCTATTCGAGCGCCTCGACGACCAAAGTGCCGTCGATCACCCGTTGGGCCACGTCGGCCAACTTCAGGTTGTTGCGGCGGGCGTAGCTGCGTAAGCGCTGGAACGCCTGCTCCATATCCTGGTGACCGCGCTCGGCCACGATGCCCTTGGCCTGTTCGATGGTGATCCGGCTGTGCAAGGCGTGGGTGAGCTGCTCGTTCAGCACCTGAGCGTCGCGGGCGGCTTGATGCTGCATCACGGCGATGGTGGCCACATCGGCCAGTGCCTGGGCCAGCAGCACTTCCTCGGTCGACAAGGGCTCGGCGTCGGACTTGTACATGTTGAGGGCACCGAGCGTCGTGCCGCGCAGGCGCATGGGTAGGGCGTGCACCGAGCGGAAACCGGCCGCCAGTGCGGCCGGCACGAAGGTCGGCCACCGGCCATTGACGTGCTCGAGGTCCTCGTTCACCACTGGCTCGCCCGAACGGATGCAGTCCAGGCACGGTCCTTCTTGGGACTGCAGCTCGAACACCTCGAGGAGATGCATGGCCTCACTGGAGGAGGCACCCACTCGAGGGTCCCCGTCGGGACCGGCCAGCATGACGGCGGCGGCGGTCAGCTCGAAAAGCTCCACGCATCGTTCCACCAGGACACTGTGGACTTCCACGATGTCGAAATCGTCGACCAGTGTGTCGGTCAGGCTGACAAAGGTCTGTGCCACCAGGGCCTCTCTGTTCATGAGAACCTCCTCTTGCTGGCCTTCGACTCCTCTCTATCGCTGCCTTTCTACGGCACCCTCGCGGTGCACGGTGTACCTCTCACCCAAAGCGAAGACGACCCGCGATCACGTTGCTTGCCACCTTGGACAACGGTTGCTCACCGGCAAAGGCGTGCGCCCGCAGGCGCAGCAGCGCTTCGCCGACGCTGACCCCGATCTGGGCCGACACCATCCCGGACGCCTGGTGCACCACGAAGAGGCGGTCGGCTCCCTGTTCGATCTCCGTGCTCAGGGTGCCGGCGGGAGCGCCAGCCTGCATGGCCAGCACCGCCCGCGCCACCACATCGGCCATGACCAGCGCGACGGCGTGCTGGTCGTCGGTGAGCGACCCGGCGCCATCGCAATAGAGGTTGAGCGCTCCGAGGCGGATCGAGCCCAGGCGAATCGGGAAGCCGAAGATGGCCCTGGCCCCGGCCGCCAGCGCGGCCGGGGCGAACCCGATCCAGCGCTTGTTGTCCGGATTCTTCAGGTCGGGCTCGAGTACGGGGAAGCCGAGCCGATGGGCGTCGATGCACGGCCCCTCCCCCAAGGTGAACTGCAACTCTTCGAGCGTGGCGCTCACGGCATCCGAACTGCACGGTGACCCCCCGGCCACGCCGTCGGCCATGAGCATCACGCCCGCGCCCGAGGTCCCGACGACCTCGGCGCCGACCTCACACAGCCGAGCCGCCCCCCCGGTCTCACCAGGACCGCGGAGCTTCTGCAGGATGGTCACCAGACGGTCCTCACGCACGGTGGACGGTGGTGGCTGCACACGACCACTGGTCCCTGGACGCCGTTCCGCGCCAGCCCATGGTGCGCCTCCCTGCTCGATTGGGGAGGCGCTCAACGAGGACTGGGTCCAACGCGTGCCCCGGGACCGGTACGAGCCCGTCCCTTCGAGGTCAATCTTAGCCTCTGCCTGAACCATCGCCACCGTCAGAGGCCGGTGGCTGCTCACGCGGTGGCCGGCTACGGAGCCGCCACAGCGCGCGCTCGGGACATCCGGCTGTATCTGATCGTGAAGAACAGCAGCCCCCCGATGACCGACCACCCGAGGATCGGCGTCACCACCAGGAACGGCCCCGTGGGCACCTCGAGAGCCAGCACGGCTCGCATCCCGGCTTCGAGCACGAGGCCCACACCCCAGGCGGCGGTGACGACGGTGAAGGCACGCCTGGCTTCGGACCTCTCCCACAAGGTGTCGAAATCGGCCGTGCTCGACGGCCCTCGGGCACCGGCCAAGGCCCGGCCCATGTAGAACATGGCCGGGCGCCAGGGGCCGGCCAAGGTGACCAGGCACACGATCCCGAAGGCTCCCGTCACCACCGACTCGCGCATCTTGAGCACCAGCTCGCCGCCGTGCAGCACGGTCAGCGAGACGAGCCCGGCCACGATCCCGACCAGGGCTATGGCACCGACCACGTTCAGCCGGCGGCGCCAGGCCCATTCACCGAGCACGGCCACGGCCGGTGGCACCGACGACACGGCCAAGGCCCAGGAGTCGGGCGCAGCGAAGTGACGAGCCACCTCGTAGGCCACGAAGGGGGCCACGCCACCGGTGAGCACCTGCGGGGCCATGGCCCGCGGCGACAACGCGCCCAGGGCGTGCTCCTCGGGTGCCGGCTCGGGGGATGGCACCGGTGGCACCGATGGCGGCTCGGGGGGGAGGGCGGCCACGGCCGTAATCCTCCCACCAATCGGGAAGAATGGCCTTCGTGAGCCCCGACGCCATGTATGGCCCTCCGGTCACCTTCCTCGGAGTCCCGGGAGCGGACCTGGCCGAGGCGGCGTCGCTGGCCGGGGCCGGGGCCGGCGCCGTGGTAATCGGCGCTCCCTTCGACGGCGGGACGTCGCACCGGGCCGGCTGCCGGTTCGGCCCTTCGGCCATCCGAAGCGCCGACTACCTGCCCCACGACGGCGTCCGCCCCCACCTGGCCCTGGGGGTGGACCCCCTGATGGAGCTGGGCGTGGTGGACGTGGGGGACGTCCTCATGCCGCCCGGTGACATCGAGGGCTCGCTGGAGCGCCTACGCCAAGTGGTGGAGCAGGTGGCCCGGTCAGGGGCGCTGCCCGTCGTCCTCGGTGGTGACCACACCATTGCCCTGCCCGACGCCAGCGCAGTAGCCGCCCATGTCGGCTGGGGGCGCCTGTCGGTCGTGCACTTCGACGCACACGCCGATACCGGCGACACCCAGCACGGGTCGCTGTACGGCCACGGCACGCCCATGCGTCGGCTCATCGAGTCCGGGGCGGTGCGTGGCGACCGATTCCTCCAGATCGGTCTGCGCGGCTACTGGCCCGGTCCCGAGACCCTGCGGTGGATGGCCGAGCAGGGCATGCGCAGCTACGAGATGACCGAGGTCGTGTCCCGGGGACTCGATGTCTGTCTAACCGAGGCCTTCGCCATCGCCACCGACGACTGCGACGGGGTCTTCCTGTCGGTGGACGTCGACGTGGTCGACCCTGGGATGGCGCCAGGCACCGGCACACCCGAGCCCGGCGGTCTCGACGCCAGGCAACTGCTCGACGCCGTGCGCCGGGTCGGCATGGAATTGCCGGTGGCCGGCGTCGACGTGGTCGAGGTGTCGCCCCCCTACGACCACGCCGAGGTGACGGCCTACCTGGCCAATCGGGTGGTCCTCGAGGTACTGGCCGGTGTGGCCTGGCGGCGCCGGGGCAACTCCGATCGGCGACGGCCCGACGACCCCTTGCTCTCAGGTCGCAGCTAGTCCTGGCCGTCGCCGCCGCGTCGGTCGGAACGGCATCGGACCGGTTCAGCGCATCGAATCGAGGATCTCCTGCACCATATCGAGGGTGGTGTGGGGATGGAGGAAGGCCAACCGGCCCACTGGCTGTCCCTCCCAGGTGGTGGGGGTGACAAAGGCCGTCTGCTGCTCGAGCAGTCGCATGGTCCAGTCGTGGTAGTCGTCGGCATCCCACCCCAGCCGTCGCATCAGCACCACCGACAGGTCAGGTGGGCGAACGAGCTCGAGGTGCGGTGCCCGGTCCACCAGGGCGGCAGCCCCCCGCGTGGTCTGTATCACCGTCTCCACGGCGTCGACATAGGCGTCGGTGCCGTGCACGGCCAACGAGAACCAAAGGGGCAGCCCGCGGGCGCGCCGCGTGAGGTGCACGGCATAGTCGCTCGGGTTCCACGCATCGGCCTGCTCGTCGTCGTGGATGATGTCGAGGTAGGCCGCCTTCTGGGCGTGCACGGAGCGGGCCAGCTCCGGCCGGCGATACAACAGGCCGGCACAGTCGAAGGGGGCGAAGAGCCATTTGTGAGGGTCGATGACGACCGAGTCGGCGTGCTCTATGCCGGCGAACAGTGGCCTCACCGTGGGGGAGAACAACGCGGCGCCGCCATAGGCGGCGTCCACGTGGAACCACAGCCGGCGTTCGGCGGCCACAGCAGCCACGCCGGCCAGGTCGTCCACGATGCCGGCATTGGTCGTGCCGGCGGTGGCCACCACGCCCACAACGTCGTCGGCATCGGCATCAGCGGCGAGCGCCTGGGACAGCGCCTGGCCGGTCAGGTGGTGGTCCACGGCCGGAACGACCAGCGCCTCCACGCCGATGATGTGAAGCGCCTTGGCCACCGAGGAGTGCGCTTCGGTGCTCACCGCCAGCCGCGGGCGCGCCGGCACTCGTCCCCCGTTGCGCAGCGCGGCAGTGTCACGGGCCACGACCAGTGCCGACAGGTTGGCTCCCGAGCCCCCGGCCACGAAGCACCCACCGGCCCCGGCCGGCAGCCCGATCAGGTCGGCCAAGAGGCGCAGCGCCTGGTTCTCGGCAGCGACGGCTCCAGCTGCCTCGAGCCACGACGTCCCCTGCAATGACGAGCACGACACGACCATGTCGAACAGCAGTGCCGCTTTGGTGGGGGCGGCGGGAATGAAGGAGAGAAAGCGGGGGCTGTCGCAGGAGACCACGGCGGTGGCCAGGTGGTCGGCGAAGAGGTCGAGCACGGCACGAGGATCGTTGCCCTTGGGGCCGAGCAGGCCGTGCAGGGCGGATTCCAACGACCTCGAGGTGGCTCCCCCGCCGAAGTCGAGGGGCACTGGGTCCAGAGCCAGGCGCCAACGGCAGTAGTCGATGACCATGTTGGCCATGTCGTCGTCGAATACGAACATCGGATTGCGCTGCCCTTGCGCAGCGGCGTGGTCAACCACGGCGACGGGCCCGCGGTCTTTTGGCCCGCACCGTCACGTGCGAGCGCTCAGAGTGGTCGCGATCGAGGTGGACGACAGGAAGGCCCAACATGGCCGCAGCCAGGACCTGTCCCGCCGGTCGGTCCTTGAAGCGGGCCGTCACCCGAGCGGTTTCGGCCGGCGGGGGCAACTCGGCGTCGGTGGCGCTCAACCAGGCCAGCCACTGCTCGTCGGTCCATTCCTCGGGGTCGACCGGTGGGTCGGCGCCGAGCGGTGGCCGCGCTGGCATGGTCCCACGGTACCCGGGACCGACCGGCGGGCGTGCGCTCAGGCCGGTTCGGGGCCGTCGGGGACGAAGCCGCGGCGACCCTTTTCGGAGCCGGGCTCCTCCGGGTGGAGACGGCGCCAGGTGGACTCGGCCTCGAAAAGGATGTCACGAAGCGGTCGTCCGGTGCGCGCCGCCACCAGGGCGGCGTCAGCCTGCTCGACTTTCACCCGGCCCGGTGACACTTTCACCCGCACTGCCATGCCGTCCACGTCCACCTCGGCCATCTCCCGCCGCTCGGCCCAGCGTTCGAGCGGCCAGCCCCGCACTCCCAAGGAGCCGGTCTCGGAAGCCAAGACGCTACGGGCCGACTCCACCATGGCCGGATCCACCAGTGCGCTCACCATGTGGCCGGGCCGGCCCTTCTTCATAATGACCGGGGTGATCCAGGCATCGAGGGCTCCGGCCGACAACAGGGCGTCGATGGTGTGGGCCAAGGTCTCGCCGGTGGCGTCGTCGACGTTGGTCTCCACCACCACCAGAGGCTGGCCGGTGGCGGCGGCCGGAGCGATGGTCTCACCCACCACCACCTGCGTGCAGTTGGGCAAGCCGTCGAGGTCGCGGCTGCCGGCTCCGAATCCGGTGGTGGCGATGCGCATGGCCGGCAAGGGACCGAAGTCGCCGGCCAGTGCAGCCAACAGGGCGGCCCCGGTGGGGGTGGTGAGCTCCACGGCCACGTCACGGCCCCACGTCGGGATGCCGCGCAGCAATTGGACCACGGCCGGAGAAGGGTTCGGGAGCAGCCCATGGGCGCTGCGCACGGTGCCGGTGCCGGTGGCCACCGTCGAGGCCGTGACCACGTCGACACCGAGCACCTCCAGGGCCGCCGCCGTGCCGACCACGTCGATGATGGTGTCATGGCCGCCCACTTCGTGGAAATGGACGCGTTCGGGGGGCCGGCGGTGCAGGCGACCCTCCACTTCGGCCAGGGCGGCGAAGGTGGCCAGCGCCCGCGACGCCACCCGCGGAGGGAGCCGGGCCTCCTCCACCAGGGCCACGATGTGGATGTACGTGCGCACCACCACGTCGTCGGCCACGTCCACGATGGCCCTGGTGGCGGCGATGCCCCCGCGCAGCACCGGCTCGACGCGCAGGTGCCACCCCTTCACCGGGAGCCGCCCCAAGATGGCCTGCACCTCGTCGAAGTCGGCGCCGGCATCGAGCAGGCTGCCCAGGGCCATGTCCCCGGCGATGCCGGCGTAGCAGTGGAACCAAGCCGTGGTGCGGGTGGGCGACCCGCTCACGGCAGGATCCTGGCCACCGCACAGGCGGCACCGAACCCGTTGTCGATACCCACAACCGTCATCCCGGCCGCGCACGACGCGTGCATGGCCAGCAGGGCGGTGACGCCGGCGAGGGCGGCGCCGTAGCCGACGGACGTGGGGACAGCCACCACCGGCGCCGGCGTGATCCCAGCCACCAGGCTGGCCAGCGCCCCCTCCATGCCGGCCACCACCACCACGGCCTCAGCGTCCACCAGCTCATCGACCGAGGCGAGCAGGCGGTGGACGCCGGCCACGCCGCAGTCGGTCAGCACCGTGGGGCGGAACCCGAAGGCGCGCAGCACCGAGCAGCACTCCTCGGCCACGGGGATGTCGGCCGTACCGGCGGTGACGACGAGCACCCGCCCGGGTCGCTGCTGCGCCGGACGCCAGATGACGGTGCACAGCGGCGGCCGGCCGGTGACTTGGCCACCGGTCGTGGTGCCCAGCACGGCGTCGACCTGGGCCTCATCGGCGCGCGTGAGCAGCACGGGGCCACCGGGCTCGGCCAGGAGCTCGGCCACGATCCGGGCGCATTGCTCCGGGGTCTTGCCCGGGCCGTAAACCGCCTCTCCCACCCGCTGGCGCAGGCTCCGGTGGTGGTCCACCCGGGCGAAGCCGAGGTCGGCGAAGGGAAGCCGCCGGAGGCGGGAGACGGCGTCGTCGGCGGGGAGGACGCCGCTTCGCACATCGTCCAAGAGTTGACGGAGAGCGGATTCGTCCATGGCGGCAACTATCCTGCCCGCCCATGTCCCAGCCTGCGAGCCGAGGTCACACCATCGCCTTCTTCGGGCCGGCCGGCACCTTCACCGAAGAGGCCCTGTTCACCCAGCCCGACTTCGTGGAGTCCGACGTGGTCCCGCTGCCCACGCTGGCCGAGGTGCTCGACGCCGTGTGCCTGGGCAAGGCCGACCTCGGGTTCGTGCCCATCGAGAATTCGATCGAGGGAACCGTGAACGCCACCGTGGACAGCCTCGTCTTCGAGGTCGACCTCCTCATCCAGCGCGAGGTGGTGCTCGACGTGCACATGCACCTCATGGCCGCACCCGGAACCGCCATCACCGACATCCGGCGGGTGCTGTCGTTCCCCCACGCTTCCGCGCAGTGCCGTCGGTACCTGTCGGAGCACCTGCCCGGGGTGGAGGTGGTGCCCACCAACTCGACCGCCGAAGCGGCACGCCTCGTCGGCGAGCAACGAAGCCCCGACAGCGCAGCGCTGGCCCCCCGCCTGGCCGCCGACCTGTACCGCCTGGAGGTGCTGGCCTCGTCGGTCGAGGACCATCCCGACAACCAGACCAGGTTCGTGGCCTTAGCCGCATCGGGGGTACCCATGCCGACAGGGCACGACAAGACGAGCATCGTCTGCTTCCAACGCGAAGACCGGCCCGGCAGCCTCCACGCCATTCTGAGTGAGTTCTCGGCTCGCAACATCAACCTGAGCAAGCTCGAGTCACGACCCACCAAGCGGGGGCTCGGTGACTACTGCTTCCTCATCGACCTCGAGGGGCACATCGCCGACGAAGTGGTGGCCGACTGCCTGCGCGTCCTGCACGCCGAACAGGCGGGGGTGAAGTTCCTGGGGTCCTACCCGGCGGCGGGTGCGGGCGGCGAGACCGCACGACGTGAGGCCGACGCGGCATGGCGGGAGGCCGATGACTGGATGGCCTCACTGCGGTCCCAGATACGAAGCGATTGAGCAGTAGCGTTGGCCACGTTGGAGGGATGGCAGAGCGGACGAATGCGAGGCTCTTGAAAAGCCTTGGCCCACAAGGCCCGTGGGTTCGAATCCCACTCCCTCCGCTCCCTGACCAGGGATTTCTTACTCCCGGTGCGAAGATCAAAGAAGGAGATCTCTCCAGGCGTCTGGAAACTGAGGGTCTACGCCGGGCGCCGGCCTAACGGCACCCCGATCCAGATAACCAAGACCGTGCACGCCACCGAGCGCAAGCCCGGAGCAGGGGCGAGACTCGCAGACCGGGAGTTGGCAAAGCTGGTCTCCGATGTGGCGGGCGGAAAGGTCAGCGCCGGGAGAGAGACGGTAGGAACCCTCCTCGACCTCTGGTTGAACCATTGTGAGTCGACTGGCCACTTCCCCACGACCATGCGCAAGTACGGCCAGCTTGCCGAAGCGGTGGTGCGGCCCGGAACTCGGATCCGTGCGCCTCTCGAAGCTCACGGCCCCACAGATCGCTTAGTATTTGCGGGTCCGCCAACGCTCTGCCAGACGATTTGCGCGTCGTTAGGGCGCGCCTGACCCGGCGTTAGGGGGCACCGCTATGAGCGTTACCGCTCGGCCAGCGGGAGTTAGCACGGTGGTGGGCCGAGGGGCCGGAGGCCGACCTACAGCCGGCATCCTGATCGCAGAGGGATGGCAAATGAATCTCAAGATCATCGATTTTCTCCGCCGTCCCGTCTGCTGGTTCTTCCGCAATCGTCAGACCGGGCGCGTCACAATCGCCCAGCTGCCCAACGTCCCACTGGGGATCTTCCTCGGCACGGTTCTGCTTCGTTGGGTTGTACCCATCGGGACTTGGATGTACACGGCGATCCAATGGATTGCCGTCGTGGCGTTAGGCTGGTGGGCTCTTGACGAGGTGCTGAGGGGTGTCAATCCGTGGAGGAGGACTCTCGGTCTCGGAATCTGTGTACTGGTAGTAACTGAAGCAACCGCACTAGCGCACTGAAGCAGCAGCTGATCGGGTTGGCGCTGAGTTGCTGCCTGCTCCCGGCCTTGTGTGTGCTGGATTGGTCCCGCCACATTGGCACCAAGGATTACGAAGGTTCGGTTACTCGTCCGATTTCGCCGTGTTTCCTTTGACTCTTACGTCTTTCGCAACGCGTCCGTGGATCAAGTAACGGGTGATGAGGCGAAGCTCAAGATCGCCGGGGCGACAGACGGTCTGAAGGACCAGCCTGGAACGATCTGGCCGCGCACCTGCACCTGGACAGTGACTCCGCCGGCGCCTAGCTGCACTGTCAGCTGACCGGCGACGGCGTCGATGATCTTCTCGTCCCCCGGTTGCAATATGCCGGCGAACACCGGGACAGCGCTCGATGCTGTTGTCACCTGCACCCAGCACCGGGCCGTTGGCACCAGAACCACGCTGAATTGCGCGGCTCGCACGCTGACGGCCGCGCTTCCGATTCCTGAGGACACCAGCACCACCTCCGGCTTGCTCGCCGACGAAGCGATGCTGCCAGAGGTGTTTTGAGAGGCGGCGAAGGTCGGAGTGGGTGCCGGGCCCCAATGGATGTCCCCCAGCCAGCTTGCTGCCCCGTGCTTAGCGGCCAGACCCGCTCCCCCGACGACTAAGAGCACAGCCACCAGCCAGACGGCGACCCGCAGTGGCAAGGGTGCAGCCACATCAACTTGGCGGGGATATCGATAGCTGGGGTACAGAACGCCGGCGCCGATCCCGAGAATGGTCGCCGTGGGGTCCTCTCTGATTCCGCCAGCTTGAGTGGCGCTATCACCGGGGTCGAGGATGAGACGCCCGGTGTCCATGGGCGCCCATGGATTGGCACAGGGCGAGGCGACGGAGATCGCCGTCGGTGGGTGGGTAGCCCTGGACGGCCACCAGTTGCGCTCAATCACCCGGGCCAACGGCCATTCGTCAAGGCCAAGATGGACGGCGTAATGGTGCAGCGCGACCAAGGCAATTTGTCGGTCAGGCATCTTCCGCAGGTCGCCCGACTCGAGAGCCTCGAGCTCTCGCCACAAGATGCCGGTGCGGTCATGAACCTCGGCCAACGATGAACCCATGGCTTCACGAGCTTCTCGTAGCTCGGTCCCCACTTGAACAGGCGTAGCGGACGCTGGCCGGCTCTTCCCGCTACGCCGTGTCGTCGGCTGATCCAGTGAAACGACCACCTTCTCCCTCGGTTCTCAGCTGCCGGATTCGCAGATCAGTACGTGACGGTGCCCGGCCAGGGTCCTAGGGGCGCAGAGCATCCTTGACCTTCTCGCCAGCTTGTTTCAGGTTGCCCTTCGCTTGGTCGAGCTTGCCTTTGCGCTCGAGGGACTCGTTTCCCACGCTCCGGCCGGCTACCTCTTTCGCCTTGCCCTTCAACTCCTGTGACTTGTTCTTTGCCTTGTCTTTACTTGACATGTACCTGCCTTTGATTGCTGGATATATTGCGGATACGTCCTGACCGCCTGATATGAGGTGGCCAGCGTGACGCACCTCTTGTCGTGGCTACGCGTGTCGCATTCCTCGGGCGATGAATACGACTAGGGCGATGATGGCTAGGACGACGAGAATCGTGATGAGCATGATTGACCTCCAACTCGCTGGGACGTGCCTGGTCGCTGCTCAGATACGTCGGTGTTACAGATGGTGAGGAGCTAACAGTTCAGAGGGCTCTTGAGCCCAGCTAATCAACCACTCCCGTGGTTGAGAACTGCGCCTGTTAGCTGCTGCGCACCTCTTCGTGCACCTCGGCCGTGCGCCCTTGGCTATCGGTGACGGCGCGGTCCATCGAGCGATTCCCGGCGCTAGCCGGACGGCGAGACGTGGCGTAGACGATGCCCGAGACGACAAAGCCGACGGCGCCTACGACCATGAGGATGACCCCCACCGTCGACAGCCGAAAGCCGTGGCCATTGGTGGTGGTGATCGCCCAGTACATGACAGCACCAGCAGCAATCGAGATGGCACTGAAGACCATTCCTGTGAGACCCATATCTGTCACTTCCATTCGTAAGGCACTGGCAAATTGCCAGGTTTCGAATGAAGCGGGGTCTAGGCGCATTCAGCCTTCTGGAGTAAATGATACCAGCCATGCTCGTGAAGCGCTGGCGTTATCCACTGACAGCCGCTCTGTGCAACGGAACGCGGGAGGCGTACTATGAACATTGCGCCTGCGTTGAGTCGCTATCTTGCGCTCATGAGCACGCAGGGCTGAGAAAGCTTCGCCCCAGACCCCGGCAGAACACTCGAACGCTGGGAGGATGACGTGGCGCAGGCAGTCGGCTCGGACCTGTTGTGGAACGATCGTGAATTCGGAACGGCTGACGCCGACCCGGACACCGGT
>DATKSG010000095.1:0-9136 GCA_035531775.1 Acidimicrobiales bacterium
CACGCCCGAGACCCTACTCATGGTGCCCTTGCCCATGAGTAGGGGACCACTGTTCAACTTGGCTGCCACTGCAGCACGAGCCTGCTCCCATTCGGTATAGCCATGTAAGGTGAGCGAGTTCTCCCCCTCCACCCATACCCGCGCCAGGGCGCCCACTACGCCGGCGCTCTCGACGCCACAGGTGGAGGCCGAGCGCAGCAGGAACTCCCAGTCCTCGAGTACCGGCAGCGTCTCGTCCCACTCGTGACCCAGGTCGACTACGAACGACCGTGGCACGGCGTAGCCGTTGTTCGGGGTGCGGTTGTCGTGGAGATGCTCGAGCAGGTCGAACTTCAGCGGGTACTCGCGTCGCGGCTTGCTCACGACATCGTAGCCACCCTCGTCGCCGGACCACCCGCCGGGTCGGTGCACCAGGTCCTGGCGGGCCACGCCGATGTGCAGCACATGGCCCGGCGCCCGCTCCGCAGTGTCGCGCAAGGACTCCACCCAGTGGGCGAAGGCCATGTCGTCGTCGTCCAAGGCGACCAGATAGCGCCCTCGTGCCTGGCGGGCACCGACGTTGAGCGGGCGGGATCTCCCCCCGCCGGTGACCGGGACGAGCCGTACGCGCCGTGAGAACGAGCCATGGAACTCTGACACCATGCGGTCGATCTCGGCGTAGCGAGCTGGGGGGAGGTCGTGGCCGAGCACCAGCACCTCGAAGTCGTCGCAGGTCTGGGCGGCGAGCGACAGCAGCGTCTCCACCAGGGTGGTCGGTCGACGGCCCTGGGTGCGCACCAGCACCGACAGGAACGGAGTGTCCTCCTCGGGCCCCGACGCCGGCTCGGCCGCCATCGCCGCCCGGCGCGGCACATAGGCGCGGACGAACTGGTTGGTGAGCGCGCCTGGCGCCGCCGCCCGCCGCACCCCGTCGAGCAGGGCGCCGAGGGGGGTCTCGCGCTGCAGGGCCACGGCATCGGCCGGGAAGTGCTGGTCGCTGAAGGTGAGCTCGAAGTCGTTGGCGTCGACTTCGACCCAGCCAGCCTGGGTCAGGGTCTCGTCCAGTCGCCTCGGGGAGAAGAAGCGGACGTGGGTGGCGTCGAGCAGTCCGGTCGGGGTGACGTCCCACCGGCCGAGGAGCAGTTTCACGGCCAGGTCGACATGAGAGACGTTCGGGATGCTCACCACCAGGGGCACCCCGCCTAGGTCGTGGGCGAAGTGGCACAAGCAGCGCAGCACCTCGTCGGCGTTCGGAAGGTGCTCCACCGTGTCGAGCATGGTGATGGCCGCCACCGGCCGACCGGCGAGCACCTGAGCCAACTCGCGCACCAGCGCCTCGGGTTCGCACAGGTCGCCGACGACCGCCTCCATGTCCCGGTCGTTTAGCGCCTTCACCCCGCCGGGGTCGAGGTCGACGCCGAGGTAGCCGATCCCGAGATCGCGCACCGGCTCGGCGATGGCCCCGTAGCCACATCCCAGGTCGAGGAGGACCTCGCCACCGCGCGCCCGGTGGCGCTCGACGAGGGCCATGGCGTGGGCATAGGGAGTGTTCGGCCCGTATTGGAATTCGTAAGTCCCTTGCATGTCCATGGCTTCGTTTCCAATATCAGGTCAGTGGGCGTAGGAGAAGCGGTGCACGGCGTACTCGCCGTCGACGAATTGGGCGACTCGGCCCTCGGGGTCGAGTGGTTCGGGCAGACCCATGGCGCGCTGGCGTTGGCGCAGCATGGTGGCAACGTCACGGTGACGCTCGTCGGGGGACTCTTCGAGCCGCCGGAGGTTGCGCTCGGCGATGTCGGGGCGGGAGTACCGCCACGCCAGGAGCACCGAGGCCTCGGCTGAGAAGCGGATCTCGGCGTCCCCGGCGTCTACGAAGCCCTCGGCGGTGAGCCGCTTGTCGTGGAAGACCCGGGCCGCCGGGCGATGGACTACGCGCCAGCCGGCTAGGCGGGTCCGCCAGGAGAAGTCGACGTCGTCGCAATAGAGAAAGAAGAGGTCAGGGTCGAACCCGCCGGTGGCGGCGATGACCTCGGCTCGGGCCACGAAGCACGATCCCGATGCCCAGCTCGTGTCTCCCGTGGCTGGGTCGTGTGCTTTGGGGTGCTCCAGAGGGAGCTGGCGCGCCTCGACCACGCCTACGGTGGGGTCGGCCAAGGGTGCGAGCAGCTCGGCGACGAGCCGGGGCGAGGCGTAGGTATCGGGGTTGCACACGAGGACCAGGTCCTCGACAAGGTCCTCGAACAGGCGGTTGTGGCCACCGGCCGAGCCGAGGTTGGCCCCGTAGTGCCTGTAACCAACAGTGTCGAAGGGGACGCCGAGCAGCCACTCGTCGAGCGTCTCGGGGTGGGTGAGCACCGGCGTGGCCGAGGAGTCGCCAATGGCCAGGGAAGCCTGCCCGACGAGCCCCTCGGCCCGAGCCAGCGCCGAAGCTGTGGATATGGCGGTCAGGAACCGGCCGAGGCTCGCCTGGCTGTTCTGGTACAGGACGGTCTGGACCCGAAGCGATGGGGGGCTCACGGCTCCTTAAGCTACCGACGCTCAGGTCGGCGCGGCCACCACGGCGCCCGTCGAGTCTCCCGAGCTCGACTCCGCCGCGCCAGGGCCGGCCGTGCAAGAGCCACCCGTGGACGAAGCCGTGCTCGAACCGGCGCCCGAAGCATCATTTCCGGTAGGCGGCGAGGTGGCCGCGCCGGCACCGGTGGACCCGGTGTTTGATTGTCCCGGCATCGCCACCGCAGACGGGCAGGGTGGCATCGGGGGCGCCGGAAATAGGTTGGAAATGGACCCGAAGAACGCGATCAGGAGCACGGCCGTTTCGCTGGTGCCGTCGGCGCTCGGTTGGGCGATCACCTCGGCCACCAAGGGGACGGGAGCCAACTGGTCGTCGGGCTGGCCACCGGGTCCGCTCAGCCATACGCCGGTTCCCTGGTAGAGGGTGAAGGGTTCTTGTGGCGAGGCCGAACCCCCCACCATCGCCGCCATTACGTGGAGCGTGGGCAACGGCGAGGTGCCCTGGGGGTCCTGGCCGCCGTACACGAGGTTCGCCACCAGACCCGGGGAGCTCGAGCCTGCGAGGCAGGCGGCGATCCAGCTGTTCACCGCACCGGTGGATTGCCCGTCGATCGCCGATCCCGTTCGGCCCTCCTCAAAGGAGGATGCGCCATTGGACAGGGTTATCGGGTCCGTCGCAAAGGCGCCGGCGTCGTTGACGCCGAGTGGTTGCGTGGCAAAGGTGGGCACAGAAGGCCAGGACTGCGGGAACGAATCCGTCCAGGGGCAGTCGGGAGCCGTCGTCGGCGCTGGCGTGGCGGTGGGGTTCTGGGATTGTCCGTCCCCCGGGCTTGCAGTGGTGCTCGACGTGGATGCAGCCGCTCCGTCGGACCCGGATGGCGGCACCGCCGGCGTCGACGGGTCGGGTGCCGCCGCCACGGTCGAAGGGGCAGTCTGAGCTTGCGGTGCGTCTGCAGCGCTCGAGCCGGACTGGGCTGGGACCGTGGCGGTCGTGCTCGGAGCCGGATGAGGCGCAGCTGCCGCTTCCCCTACCCAGCCCCACAGGCCGGGTTCGACCAGGGTCGCCGACATGCCGGGGGCAAAGGAGGATGTCGACACGTTGCCCGCACCCGTCCCCGCTGCGGTGGCACCTGTCTTCGGGAGGTTCGATGCGTTGGTCGACGGTGCGTTGGTCGACGGTGCGTTGGTCGGTTGGGCGTAGGACACCAAGGCACCGCTCGAGGTGGACGGTGGCGTGGCCGTGACGCCGGGTGTCGGCTGGGCCACCAGGGGCAGGGCTGTCGTTACCGGCATCACGGCGGCTGCCCCGGCTGCAAGCGTGGCCAGGGCAGCACCGGCCATGGGCAATGCGCTCCGACCCACCTCGGCCCCGGCCCCGAGCAAGCTCTGGGTGACGGGATTCGTGGCTGCCTGGGCCAGAGTCTGGGCGATGGGTGTGGTTGTAAGGGAAGAGAGGGAAAGGACCGGGGTCGACGGGTCCATCACGACGTCTGCAGCCAGGACGGTTCGCAGTGGCGCCAGGATCTGGCCGTGTTGGATGACCTGCGCGGCGTGGGCGGGGCGAGCCCCGATCGGGACTCGCCGCGACGAGAGCCATCGTGAGAGCAGCGACTGTTCAGTAGCCAGCCGGAGCGGAATGGCGAAAGCGCCTAGTGTGGCACTGACATCACGCAAGGCGCGCGCCAACGAGGTCCGCGCCCGGTGCACGCGGGCACGGGCATTCTCTTCGGTGACCGCCATCGTCGCGGCCACCTCTGCGTAGGGCTTTTCCTCGACCTCGCGCAGGACGAAGGCCACTCGGTAGGACTCGGGGAGCGAAGCGATTGCCTCGTTGATGATGCGGTGCAGATCGGCGTCGCTCTCGTCCTCTCCGGCTGGTGACACCTCTTCACGCCAGGCGGCCAAGCGGTCGCGCATGCGGAGCTCGCTCGAGCGACGCCCTGCTGCATCGGCGCAGGCATTGGCCAGGATCCGGTTTAGCCACGCACTGAGGTTGAACTCGCCCCCAAAGCGGTCGAGGGCCAGAAATGCGCGCAGCAGAGCGTCCTGTACGGCGTCCTCGGCATCACCACCGGTGCCAAGGCGTCGACGGGCTTTGGCAAGGAGGGCAGGGTAATGGACCCGAACGATGCGCCCGAAGGCTGCTTCATCGCCGGCCTGAAAGGCGGCGACAAGAGTACGGTCGTCGTCATAGGCGTCAAGTGCCTCGGGCTGAATGGCCATCTCTACCGGAGCTGCTCCCTCTCGCACTCGAATCGACCCGCAGCCGATTTATCAGCGGGTCCGAACCGCCCTTCGAGGGTCAGTTGCCACGTTAACAGCCGCTCCCACGCGATGCAGAGATTGGGATGGGTCAGTTTCGGGCCGGGCTCAATAATTGGTCTAATCACTCTCTGTGACCAACTTTCCGCGACCATAGGCTCGCAACGGAACCTGCCCCCGGAGTGCGTGCATCGTGGTTTCGGGTGCGTTACTGTCACAGCCGCATGTCATTGGGAGTTATACCCAAGTAGTGGGCGAACTAGCCCTCAGCATCCGCCCGGAGCTGAGGGGACGCCTACCAGTCCCGAACAGAAACCACGAAGGAGACCGACCAACCGTGAGCCACGACACACATCGCCGTGTAGGGAAGGAAAGGCGCCACCGTTTCTCGGTGAAAGCCACCACCTTCCTCGTCAGCCTCCTAACGACAGCCGGGTTCGCCGCAGGCTTCGCGGTTGCCCCTGCTTCCGCGGCTACCGCCCACGCGCTCGCCACCACCAACCTGGGCTACACGCCGCTCACTTCCCCGGTCCGCATCGCGGACACGCGGTCGGGCGCGACTAGCCCCGCCACCTATGCGGGTAAGACGCTCGCCCAAGGCACGTCCTTGACCGTCGACATCCCCGCCACGGCCGGTGTGCCGTCGAACGCCGGTGCCGTCGTCGTGAACGTCGCCGCCATCGCCCCGGCTGCTGCCGGCTTCCTGGCGGTGTACCCCGGCGGATCGTCCAACCCGGGCACGGCCAACGTCGTCTTCAGCGCCGGGCAGAACGTCGACAACCTGGTGACCGTCGGCCTCGGCCCTGACGCCGCCACCGGTGCGGCCCAGAGCTTCACCGTCTACGACGGCCCGTCCTCCAACGGCGGCAACGTCGACTTCGCCGCCGACCTCGAGGGCTACTACGCGCCCCAGACGAGCTCGTCTGGTGCCGCCTTCGTGGGCCTCACCCCGGCGCGCATCTTCGACTCGCGCGCCAGCTCGGGCCCCACGCTCACGAACGGTGGAAGTGACAACGTCCCCGTCACCGGTGTGGGCGGCGTTCCCGCCAACGCCAGCGCCGTCGTGCTGAACCTGGCCGTCACCAACGCCACCTCGTCGAGCTTCGTCTACGCCTATCCGACCGGCTCGGCCCCCACCACCCCGGTGGCCAACCAGAACTTCCTCGCCGGTGAGACGCTGTCCTCCAAGGTCATCGTCGGCGTGGGCACGGGCGGTGCCATCACCGTGGCCAACCACGCCGGCAACGTCGACATCGTCGCCGACGTCGACGGTTACTTCACCCCGGCGGGTGCCTCCGGCTCGCTGTTCAACGCCCTCGCCACTCCGATGCGCCTGACCGACACCCGACCCTCGACACTGGCCGGCGGCAGCTCCACGGCCGCCACCGTGTCCGGCGTAGGGGCCACGGCAGGCGTGCTGAACGTCACCGACATCTACGAGGCCACCTCGGGCGGAAACTACCTGACCGTCTACCCGACCGGGACCAACGCCCCCCTGGCCGCCGACGTCAACTTCTCGACCGGTGACACCTACAACATCGTGGCCAACGCCTCCTACGCGCTGACGGGCCCGAGCTCGAGCGTGAGCATCCTGAACGGCCCGGCCTCAGCCGGACCCGCCGCGGTCGTGGTCGACGAGTTCGGCTACTTCGCACCGCAGGCGGCGGCGCCGGCCTACACGGTGACGCCGAGCTCCGCCAGCACCGTCCCGGTGTCGAGCGGCAGCCCGTCGAACAATGCCGGGGTCGTCACCTACAGCGCATCGGGCCTGCCCACCGCGGCCGGCACCACCGTCAACATCGCCCTGTTCCCCTGCACGGCGCCGAACGCGCCGAGCGGCGACACCTTCACGCCGACCACGGCCAACACCGCTGGACCCGCCGCTGGTGAGGGAACGACGACCGTCGACACCGGCAACGGCACCGGCAGCGTCGGTGCGGTGATCGCATCGGTCAACGGCGTGCCCACCACGGGCACGGCTCCGGTGACCATCGTCTACGGCGTCACCGCCACCAACGGATCGCTGAGCTTCGTGGTGAACAGCCTCGTTCCCGACTGCGCCATTCCGGTGGTGTACACCGCACCGTCCACCGCCGGGACGACCCCGGCCCTCGAGGTGACTGCCACCGGCACGCCGCAGTCCGGCTATGCCGTAGGCACCGGCGGGTCGACCACGTGGTCGGCCGCCGCCGCCGTCGCTGGCACCTACGGACCGCTCGTGGTTACGGGGATCAACTCGTCGGCGAACACCTTCCAGGCGTGCACCGTGGCTGCAACCGGTCCGCCGGCCACGCCGTCGACGACGTGCTACACGTTCCTCGACAACGCCTCCGGTGACACCTACACCTACAACAACCCGGCCATCTCGCTCACCACTGCGCAGTTCCAGCAGTACCTGAGCGGGGTGTCGACCCAGGCCGCCACCGCCGGCCCGGCCGCCACCATCGCCGGTGACGAGGTGGGTGTCACCTACAACCCGGCCGGTCCGTCGAGCTTCACCTTCGGAAACGCGGCCAACGGCGACGGCTTAAACGGCGACGTCCCGTCCGCTCCGACCGGGCTCGGCGTCACCGCCGGCACGAGCGGGGGAGTCACGCTGTCGTGGACGGCCGTGCCCAACCCGGACGTGACCACCGACTCCAGCGCCACCTACAACATCTACCGGGCGACGGTCACCAGTGGCACCGTGGGCAGCTACGGCACCTACGGGACACCATTCGCCACGGTGGTCGCCGGCGGAGCCAGCGCCAAGACGACCTACACCGACAGCTCAGCCGTTCCGGGTACCACGTACTCCTACGTGGTGAGCGCCTCGGAGGGAAGTGCTGCCGGCAACACGAAAGTCGAGGGTCCGGCGAGCTCGGCGGTGCAGTTCACGCCGACAAGCGCTGCCGCTGCTCCCCAGGCTCCCGTGTCGATCGCCACCGGGTACGCCACCTGTGGTACCTGCGGGACGACGACCTTCGTACCCGGTGACTCCCTGACCTTCACCTTCAACGGCCCCGTGACGTTCAACACGACCGGCTGGAACCTGGTGGTGACCGACGGGACCAACGAGGTGCAGCTGGGGGCGACGAACACGACTCCCACGGTTTCGAGCGTGTCGGGCGGCACCAACAACGCCGTGACCTACACCGAGAATTCCCAGCCGACCGTGATCAACGGTACGAACCCGTCGCTCACGAACTTGGAGGCACTGAGCCAGTCCGGCGTCTCGAACACCGTCGGGGCTTGGAACCTCCCCGGCAGCGGCGCCTATGACGACTCGAGCGTGACCAGGGTCGTCCACGGTGCAAACACGGCCCTCACGGCTGCACCCGGAGTAACCACGGTGGGGGCGAACGCGACGTCGATCGCGGGAACCTGTACCGCCACCGACATCGTCAAGCTGTACACGCTCAACGGCGCCCTGCTGGGCTCCGTCGCCTGCGCCGGCGGTGCTACGTTCACCATCCCAGTGGCGGTGAGCCCGGCTACGACGTACCTGGTGACCCAGACAGCTACCGCTGCGGGGGCCTACGAGGGTCAGGCGACCGAAGTCGTCGGGATCTCGCCGAACCCGATCGGCACCGGAGCCACCGGCGCCGCACCGGCGGCGATCAGCCTGACGCTGAACGACATCCCGGGCGCCAACCTCCAGCTGTTCTTCACCAACACGCCGAGTACAGCAACTGCGCAATGTGCCTCCGGGTCGGTTCCAGTTCCGGTCACGGCTATTGCCCTGGGCTCGTCGGTTAGCTGCGTGGTCCCGTCGAACGGGGTGGTGGCCATCTCGTTCAACCCGCTTGCCAGCACTGGTGCGGGCACTACGACGCTGAACGCGGGCAACGCGGCAAGCACAGCGGGAACTTCCACATACACCGCGCAGGACACGTACACCTACTGATCCAATAGTTGGTAACGCCTCGTAACGAGGTTGTGATAGGAGGCCCCGGCCCCATGGGGGCCGGGGCCTCCTGTTCTACCGGTACCAGGACGAGAATTCGGAATCGAAAGCGGAGATAGGGGAAGTCATGGGCGAAGGTGCACGCAGGGCGACCACACGGGGGCGCGGACGGTTCTCCAGGGTGCTCACCGCCCTGGCCGGAGCGAGTCTCATCGGCGGCATGGGTGGCGGGATCCTCGCCGCCATCGAGGCCACCCCGGCGGCAGCAGCGCCCTCCAACACCTGTGACTGGATAGGTACCGCAGCAGGCGATTGGGCCACAGCAGCCAACTGGGACTGCACCGGCGGCGTGACCGTCCCCGGCGCGGGAACGGCCGTGGTATTCCCGGCAGCGGGCCAATCGCTTACGCTCGCGAACACGTACGGGTCGGCCGTGACTACCACCGGCTCGGCCTTCCCCACCTCCGATGACATCGCCGCGCCTTCGGGTGGTTTCTA
>DATKSG010000096.1:0-28355 GCA_035531775.1 Acidimicrobiales bacterium
GGCGCGGTGCCGAGCGCGTGGGCGGCGGACCGCGTCGGAGTAGGGGTCCGATCGGTCGAGGTGGCGAGAAGCGCCCCCACCCCAGCCAGGACGACCAGCCCGGCAGCCGCCGATACCAGTGGGACAAGATGTCGCCGCCGCCGCCCCAGGTTTTCGAGCAAAGCTCCGTGGGTGCCGGCCGGCAGGGTCCGAGGGCCGTCGATGCCGGCCATGGCGACCGCCACCGGATCGCCCAGGGCGGCTTCGAGGCGCTGGTCCACGGCGGCGTCGAGCGGCCTCGGTTCGAGGACCTCGGCATCGAGGAGGACATCCTCCACGCGGGCGCGGATCTCGGGCCCGAGCGGGCGCGCCGCGTCGGCTCCCGAGAGCAGGTCAGCGGGCCACTCAGCCATGGTCGTCGCCCAGCTCGCGGCGTAAGCCGTCGCGGGCGCGTTGCAGCAAAGACTGGACTTGGACCCGGCTGCGTCCTATCTGGTCGGCGATCTCTTCCACGGCCAGTCCGTCGAGGTACTTGAGCACGAGCACCTGGCGGTGGGTGGCCGGGATGCGACCGAGGGCCCGCACCACCTCGTCGTGCTGTTCGACGGAATCGGACTCGGACGGCTCCCCCTCGGAGGGCACGAGGCGCAACCCGGCCCTGGCCGCCTCGGCACGACGTTCGGACTCGTAGTGTCGAGCCAGTCGTCGCCGGGCGATGGCGCACATCCACGTCGACAGTGCCGAGTCGCCGCGAAACGAAGGAGCCGAGCGCACCGATTCGAGGAGGGTTTCCTGGAGGAGGTCCTCGGCAGTCGGCTGGTCGCCGCCGACACGGGCGTAGATGAATCCGTAGACGACAGGGGCCACATCGTCGAGTAGCCGACGCACCGCCGCCGGGTCACGGCGCGCCACCGCCTGCAACAGGGTGACGTCGTCGCCGGCCGGCGCCGGATTCATGCTCACGACCGGTGGCGCCCTTGGCCCGTCATGGGTAGGGGAGCCATGCCAGCGTGGACAAGTTGGTCAGGTCGCTGGCCAGGATTCCGGTGTCGGACACGGTGTAGATCATGCTCCCTACCACCAGCGCCCGCTCGATAGAGCCACTGCCCACGAAGTCGGGGGGCATGGAAACGATGGCGCCCTGGACGGCAACCCCAGGGGAGGCGACCCCGGTCATGGACCCGCCGCTCGCCGTGCCGTTCGTTGCCGACGGCTGGGTAATGCGCCCGGCCTCGGACAAGGCGCCGGGCCCGACGTGGAAGACGACGGCCCCGTCGAAGAACGTGCCTCCCGGGGTGCTTGCCGATGGGTCGGTCGGGTACTGGGTGACGGGCATGACGACGAGGTTGGCCGAGGCCCAGTAGAGGAGCGCGTGCGGATCGTTCTCGGCGCTCGACGACGCGCCGGCCAAGACATCCTTGGACACCAGCGCCGGATGGGCCGGGTCCGAGACGTCGAAGAGAGAAACCTGCAACCCGTCGGTCCTGAGGCTCGGGTCGACCTCCTGGCCGACGCCGAGGAGCAGGCCCGGGCCGAGCGGCTCCAGGAACGACGAATACCCAGTTAGCGGCAGCTGGCCGCTGGCCTGCGGATGATTGGGATCGGAAAGGTCGAGCACATAGAGCGGGTCTGTCTGGCGGAAAGTTACGACGTACCCGAGCGGGCCTATGAAGCGCACGGCGTAGATCTTCTCGCCCGCCCCGAGGCCCCCGAGGGTCCCGACCGGTACCAGCGCCCCACCCACCACGCCCAGCACCGTGACCCGGTTGTCCGACAGTGTGGTCGGTACGTCACCTTCACCGGGCGCCGGCGTGGCCGCCCCGACCGTGGTGGCCACCCTGAGGTATCCCCGGTACTCCGACAGGGCGTACTGGCCGATGAGGGTGCCGGGCACCGTCCCCCCGCCGAGATAGCGGGGGGCGGAGGGGTCCGACAGGTCGAAACCGAAGATCGAGGTGGAAGACCCGTCGGCTCCCGGAGTGGCCACGTACAACGACGACGTGCTGGCGTACACGGTGCTGGCGTCGCCCACCACGCTCACTTCGGGCCCCGGTGTGTCGGACTGCGGGTCGATCGGCACCACCGACACAGTGTCGAGGCCACTCGACGCGTCGGCCGTGTGCATGACGTCGGTGCACGGGGCCATGCGGTGCTGACCGCCCGGCGTGCTCGTGACCGAGGGAAGCCAGTCGGCCAACGAAGAGGACATCACGGCCTGGCGATTGTCGGCCAGGGCTTGTGCGGAGGCGGCCGGCGTGGCGTCGCTGGGGGTCACGAAGCCTAGGCGCGGAGCCGACTGCACCACGACCTCCACGTGGCCGGCGATCAACCGGACGTCGACCTCCGCTCCTTGCAGGGAGAACGACCGGGCCACGACCGGGTGGTTGGCATCGGTCACGTCGACCACCACCACCTCCGTGTTCGAGGTCGGCGGCTGGTACGGCTCCACCAGACCAGGACCGGGGATGGGAGCGGGGGAGGGTGTCGAGGCGGGCTGCGGCGCCGCTGCCGGGGCGGAGCCCACCACTACGACGTTGTGCCCGGTGAGGAACAAACCGGTGGGCTGCACCAGGGAACCGAGGGGGACGAACCCGGCGAGCCGTGGCGTGCCGCCCACTTCGGTCACCTGCAGGCCGACCGGGTTCTGGCGCAAGGAGACGATCAGGGAGCCGTCGGTCTTGGCCAGGTCGGCTTCGTCGACCCCCTGCTCCTGGTCATTGGTGGTCGAAAAGGTCGTCGAACCGGCGGCGCCACTGGCCCCGGTGCTCGAAGCACCACTGCCGGTCGCCACGGTGCCGGCACCCGAGGGAGCCGCTGCTGGGGCCGCCAGCCCGGTGGCACCGTTGGTGGCCATGACCCCCGGAGCTCCCGAGACCCCGTATCCGCCCGCCGTGGCTCGGCTGTCCACCAGCCCCGATGGCCCCACCTCGGCCAGGGCCTCGGTGCGCACCTGGGTGAGCAGCTGTGGGCAGCTGTCGAAGGCGGTGAGCTCGACCCGCGGTGCCACGGCCGCCCGGTGAAGCGACGCCCTCGTCGTCATGGAGCATCCGGCTGCGGCCACAGCCACCACCGGCCAGACCATCCACGCTCGATTTCTGCCCATGGTGACCTCCCGCGCCGGCCCCGTGCCGGTTCGTTCAATCAGTTGGTGGTGCTTTTCCCCCGTGATCAACCGGTCGAGTCTTGGAGTTCATCTTGGGCTCGAAGCCCTCGTCTTCTGGCGCTTGGTCTCCTCCTGCGACGCGGGCAGAGGTGCAGGTACGAGCGGACTTTGCTGCAATGCTCAAGGACTGGCGAGTAATGGTCGATCTTGCTCGACGACGTGACCCGCCGGATTCGCCGACCCGCAATTGCCCTTGCCGTGCTGTGTCTGGCATCGGTCGCCAACCTCGCCGCCCCGCAGGGACCGGCCGCCGCCTCGTCCCTCGGACGATTCGAGGCGAGCGGCATTGCCGGTGGTCCCACCCCCACCGACTTCTGGCTGGCCACGCCGGCCGGCAACGTTTGGAACTTCGGCAACGCCGGCTACTTCGGCGCGCCGGGCACGGCCCCGCTGGCCAGACCCATCGTGGCCATGACCCCCAGCGCCGATGCACAGGGCTACTGGTCGGTGGGCGCCGACGGCGGCGTCTTCGCCTACGGCGACGCGCCGTTCTACGGTTCGACCGGCGCCATGTCCCTGGCCAAGCCCATCGTGGCCCTGACGTCCACCCCTGACCAGGGCGGCTACTGGTTGGTGGCGTCCGACGGCGGCGTCTTCGCCTTCGGCGACGCCGCCTTCGAAGGCTCCATGGGTGGCCGACACCTCGCCAAGCCCATCGTCGGGCTGACATCCACGCCCGACGGCAAGGGTTACTGGTTGGTGGCCTCCGACGGGGGCATCTTCGCCTTCGGCGACGCCGCCTTCCACGGCTCCACTGGCGCCATGTCCCTGGCCAAGCCCATCGTCACCGCTGCCTCGACGCCCGACGGCAAGGGCTACTGGCTCATGGCCGGTGACGGCGGCGTCTTCGCCTTCGGCGACGCGTCATACGAGGGCTCCACCGGAGCCTCGCCGTCCCCCGACCCGGCCGCTCATCTGGTTAGCTCCACATCGGGCCAGGGGTACTGGGTCGTGGACCAGAACGGCACGGCCACGGGGTTCGGCGACGCCACCGGCGCACCGCCGCCGCAGGCGCTGCTGTTCGACCCGGTCACCCCAGGCGACAAAGCTGTCCTCTTCGCCTTCTTCCAGTTAGGCAAGCCCTACGTATGGGGCGGCAACGGTCCGGTGGGTTACGACTGCTCGGGCCTGGCTCTGGCCTCGTGGCAGCACGGGGCCGTCGTCAGCTTCGCCCGGGTGGCCAACGACCAGTACAACACCGCCGGCGTGCCGGTGGCGCTCAGTGCTCTCCAAGCCGGTGACTTGGTCTTCTGGGCCACCAACACAGCCGACTGGACCACTGTCGACCACACCGCCATGTACGTGGGCGGGGGCCAGATCGTGGAAGCCACCGGCGACCACGTCCAGCTCAACTCCCTGGACCAGTGGGGCCCCGACGGCCTCATGCCAAACGGCCGCCACCCCTGAGCGCCGCCGCTGGGTCCCGGGACCGCCGTTTCCGTGCGCCTAGCTCGGGTTAGAGATGGCCGTGACCAGGTACAATGTGCATCATCAGCGACGCCACTGCCGATCACGCCATAGCGCCGGCCGGTTATCGCCACGAAGCCTTCTTCTATACCGGCGCCCGAGAGTTCCTCGACGGAACGAACGCATTCGTCGAGGACGCTTTGCGCGCCGATGAGACGGTCAGGGTGGCCCTTCGCGCCGAGAAGCTCGATGCGCTGCGCGCCGTGCTCGGAGGTGACGCCAAGCGGGTGACCTTCGTCGACATGGAACAGGTGGGTCGGAACCCGGCCCGCATCATCCCGGCCTGGCGCCGGTTCGTGGACGAGGCCGAAGGCCGCCGCGTCCGTGGCATCGGCGAGCCGATCTGGGCCGATCGCAGCCCTGACGAGATGGTCGAGTGCCAATTGCACGAGGCGCTGCTCAACGTGGCCTTCACCGACGCCGACTTCTGGCTTCTGTGCCCCTACGACGCGTCCGCTCTGGCGAGTGACGTGCTCGCCGAGGCTCGCCGCAACCATGCACATGTCGTCGAGGGCGGGGCGTCGAGCCCGAGCGAGCAGTACGGGCCGGAGATCTCCGTGCTGGACGCGCCGCTGGCCGAACCCCTTTGTCAACCTCATGAGGTCGCGTTCGATGCTGCCAGCCTTGCCGAGGTTCGTGGAGCGGTGACGACGTGGGTTTCGCCATGGCTGTCGGCCGATCGGGTCGTCGAGTTGGTCTTGGCCGTTCACGAGGTGACAGCCAACAGCGTCCGCCACGGCGGCGGCCACGGCGTGCTGCGATGTTGGGAACACGACGGCAGTGTCGTGTGCGAAGTGCGCGACGGCGGTCGTATCGAGCACGCCATGGTCGGGCGTCAGCTACCCGAGTCCGATGACGAGGTCGGCCGTGGCCTGTGGCTGGCCAACCAACTCTGCGACCTGGTCCAAGTGCGGAGGTTCCCCGATGGCTCGGCGGTTCGCCTCCATCTCCACATCAGGCGCTGACCTGAGGGGAGCGCTCAGCGCAGGCTGAGCTGTCTCTCAGGTCATCCCCAGCATCGGTGGGAATGGTGGTCGGGTGCCCCGGCCCCCCCTGCACACCCGGCGCTACGTTCCCGCCTTCGACGGCTTGCGAGCCGTGCTGGTAGGTGGCGTGATCGCCTACCACCTGTCGGGAGCGCGCCTTCCCAGTGCCACCGGCGAAGTTTCCGTCATCGCCTTCTTCTCCCTGTCCGGATTCCTCATCACCTTTCTGTTGGCCGACGAGCACCGGTCCACGGGCACTATCCGCATCGGCGACTTCCTGCGCCGGCGAGCCGTGCGGCTGCTACCCGCCTTGGGCCTGTTGCTGGTGGTGTGGGGGGTGGTAGCCACCATCTTCCGGGGCGACCCGTGGGTGACGGCCGTGCCCGGGGGCGGGCCTGGGGGGCCAATCAGCCTGGCCACCATCGGCGAAACGGTGGCCGCCGCCGCTCTCTACGTCACCAACTGGATCGACGCGCTGGTGCAGTTCAACCTGTGGTCGGGATACTCGCCCCTCGGGCACCTGTGGTCGTTGGCCGTGGAGGAACAGTTCTACCTGGTGTGGGCGCCGGTGATGGCCGTGCTGCTCAAGACCAAACGGGCCGGGCTGTGGATCTCGGTCCTGGCCGTCGCCTGCCTGAGCGAGCCGGCGTTGCTGTACCACCAGGGGACCAACCGGGTCTACTTCGGTACCGACACCCGGATGAGCGCTTTGCTGGTCGGCGCCGCCTTCGGATGGTGGTGGCGCTCGGGGCGCCTGGCTCGGCTCGAGTCGTCTCGGGCCACCGCCGTGCTCGGAGCCGGATCGGTGGCCGCCCTGGTGGTGGCCGGCACCGGCTTTCGCCACCCGGACGTGGGTTGGCAATGGGTGGGCGGGATCGTGCTGGCCTCGTTGGCCGGCACCGGATTGGTTGTCTTCCTGGCCAGCCGGGACGACAGCGGCGGGGTGGCCGGGCTCCTCGGCCGGCCGCTGATGGTCTGGTTGGGACGGCGCTCCTATGCCATCTATCTGTGGGGGTATGTCTTCAACACCTGGTTCCGCTCCCTGGGCCCCGCCTGCCCGGCGTTGGTCCTGACCTGCACCGTGGTGGCCGCCGAGGTGTCCCAGCGCCTGGTGGAGCAGCCGGCCCACGCCTGGATGTCGAAGTGGCAGCGTCACCGGCGCCGAGCACGCCACCCGGGCGTGGTCGACCGGCGGCCGGCCCCCTTGTCCCCCTCTGCGGCTCTGGCGCCCCCGCCTGTGGTGGCCGGCCCGGAGCTGGTGCTGGCCGACGGGTAACGTCGTCGGGCGGACGACGGCGAGGAGGCCACGGTGGATGCTGACATCGTCATCTCGGGCGGCACGGTCATCGACGGCACCGGTGCGCCGGGGCGCCGGGGCGACGTGGCGGTCACCGGCGGGAGGATCACGGCCGTGGGCGACGACCTGTCGGGTCACCGCCGGCTCGACGCGTCGGGCCAGATCGTGGCGCCCGGCTTCATCGACATCCACACCCACTACGACGCCCAGGTGTTCTGGGACCCGTGGCTCACCCCGTCATCGCACCACGGCGTAACCACGGTGGTGGCCGGGAACTGCGGCTTTTCGATCGCTCCGGTCAAGAGCGCCGACGTACAGCTCTTGGCCCGGACCCTGCAGCACGTCGAGGACATGAGCTTCGACACCCTGGCCGTCGGGGTGCCGTGGAACGAGTTCGAGACCTTCCCGCAGTACCTCGACGCCGTGGAGCGGCGGGGCACCTCGCTCAATTTCGGGTGCTACGTCGGCCACACCGCTGTGCGTCTCTACGTCATGGGCGACGACGCTTACGAGCGGCCGGCCACCGCCGAGGAGATCGCCCGTATGCAACAGACCGTGGCCCAGTCCATGGCCGGCGGAGCCATTGGCTTCGCCACCAGCGCTTCGCCCACTCACAACGGCGACGGCGGCCGTCCGGTGCCTTCGAGAGTGGCCGACCTCGATGAGTTGCGAGCGCTCCTGGTCCCCGTCCGCCAGGCCAGGCGCGGCGTGGTGGCCCTGCTGCCCGGAGGCGTGCTCACCAACGACGACGTGTTCGACCTACAACGAGGTGTGGGCCGCCCGGTGACATGGACGGCGCTGCTCACGGTCAAGAACTACCCCTATCACGAGAAGGTCATCGCCGAGCACGACGCGGCGCGGGCCGACGGGGTGGAGGTGTGGCCTCAGGTGTCGTGCCGACCACTGGTCTTCCAGATGAACTTGGCCGAGCCCTTCACCTTGAACAGCCGCCCGAGCTTCTCGAGCATCATGGGCCTCAGCCACCAGGACCGCCTGACTGCCTACCGCGACCCGGCGTGGAGGGCCTCGGCCTGGGAGGAGCTCTCGGGCGCGGGCGGCGGCTTCCCCTTCAACTGGGCGGCGGTCTCGGTGGCCGAGTCGCCGAGCCGGCCTGACCTGGTCGACCGGCCGGTGCTGGAGCTAGCCGCCGAACGGGGCTGCACCGCATTGGACGTGGTGCTCGACATGTCGATCGAGGACGACTTGAAGACCCGGTTCTGGTCGGTGGTGGCCAACGACGATCAGGAAGGCATCGCCTGGCTGCTGCCGCGCGACAACGTGTTGCTCGGACTGGCTGACTCCGGTGCCCATGTGTCGCAGCTCTGTGACGCCTGTTTCGCCACCGACCTGCTCGGGAATTGGGTCCGTGAGCGTCAGGTGATGACCCTGGAGCGAGCCGTGCACAAGCTCACGGCCGAGCCGGCCGGGGTCTATGGCCTGGCCGATCGGGGCGTGGTGGCACCGGGCATGGCAGCCGACCTGTGCGTGTTCGACCCCGAGACCATCGCCCCGGGCCCCCTGCGGAGGGTGCGCGACTTCCCGGCCGACGGGGAGCGCCTGACCGCCGATGCCCCGGTGGGTATGACCCATGTCCTGGTGAACGGCGTGCCCATACGGGTGGACGCCGCGGCGCAGGCCGAGGGCCTCGACAGCCACCCCGGGCGAGTGCTTCGCGGCTGAGCCGGGGTCGTCCACCCCGACCTCGACGTCTCGGTAGAAGGCTGCCGAACGCACGCCGCGTATGCTCGCCTGGTGGATCTCACGCCCGAGGAAGTCCGGGTGCTCGGGTGCCTGGTCGAGAAGGCGCTCACCACGCCCCAGCAGTACCCGCTCACGCTGAATTCCCTGGCGCTGGCCTGCAACCAGTCATCCAACCGCGACCCGGTGGTGAGCTACGACGAGTCCGCGGTGGAAGCAGCCGTCACGCAGGCCAAGAGCCGGGGACTGGCGCGCTTCGTGCACCCGTCGCACGGCCGCTCCGTTCTCCGGTACCGCCACGAGCTCGCCGAGCAACTCGGCCTCGACCAGCCGCAGATGGCGCTTCTGGGGGTGCTCATGCTCCGCGGGCCCCAGACACCAGGTGAGCTGCGGTCGCGCACCGAGCGCATGGCCGCCTTCGCCGACCTGCACGAGGTGGAAGCTGAGCTGGCTGCGCTGGCCGACCGCCAGGAGCCGCTGGTGCTCCGCCTCGGTCGAAGCCCGGGCCAGAAGGAGGACCGCTTCGCCCACGCCTTCGAGGCCCCCTCTTCTGACCAGGTCTCGCTTCTGAGCACCGTTGGGGCCCCGTCCCCGCCGAGCACCGCCGCTGCCCCGTTCCCATCGAGCACCGCCGCTGCCCCGTCGGAGGTGGCCCGGCTCTTCGCCGAAGTGGCACGCCTCGAGGCGGAGCTCGCCTCGCTGCGTCGTCAGGTCGAGGCGCTGCGCCCCGGTGACGACCGGTGACCGGCGCCGACGACGGCCTCGACCGCTGGCTGGTGCACCCCGGCCACGAGCCGCATCTGTCGCATCGCGACCCGGGGTCGACCGCCGGCGCCCCGGGCGACCGGGCTGTGACCGACTCGGCGGCGGCCGGCCATATCGCCCGGTTGTCGGACCTGCAGGACCGGCTATGGGCCGAGAACCGGCGTTCGCTGCTTCTAGTGCTCCAGGGCATGGACAGCGCCGGCAAGGACGGGACCATCAAGCACGTGTTCCGGGGCGTGAACCCCCAGGGTGTGCGGGTCACCAGCTTCAAGGAGCCGGCGCCCGAAGAGCTGGCCCACGACTTCCTGTGGCGGGTGCACCATCACGTCCCGCGTGCCGGGGAGATCGTCATCTTCAACCGCTCGCACTACGAGGACGTGCTCGTCCCGTTGGTGCACCAGGCGGTGCCATCGCCCAGGGTCGAGGTCCGCCGTGGAGCCATCGTCGCCTTTGAGGATCTTCTCGGTGACGCCGGCACCGAGGTGGTCAAGGTCTTTCTGCATCTGTCGCCCGACGAGCAGGCCCGTCGCCTCGAATCCCGCTTGACCGAGCCGGACAAGCGGTGGAAGACAGGGGCCTCCGACTTCGCCGAACGGGCGTTGTGGGACCGTTACCACGACGCCTACGAGCGGGCCATCGAGAGGACGACCACCGAGCGCGCCCCGTGGTACGTGGTGCCTGCCGACCACAAGTGGTACAGGAACTGGGTGGTGGGGGAGATCCTGGTCCGCACCCTCGAGAAGATGGACCCGCGCTACCCGCAGCTGAGCGACGTCGAACTGCGTTCACGGGCCCAGGACGCGCATCGACCCGGCCCCCCGAAGGGCCGGGTCGATGGTTGAGCCCCCTTCCGAGGTCAGCGTCGGTCAGACGCCGGCGGGGATCTTGACCTCGGTGTGCAGCGAATTGGGAAACTCGAGGTCCTCCGGCGTCCGGCGGAAGTGCCAGATCCCGAGGGCGGTGAGCAGCAGCATTACGAAGGCCAGGATGAACGACACCACGGCTCCCACTAGAGCCACCTGCCCGATAGTCCAGAAGGCGTAAGCCTCGAGCAGCAGGCCTCTCAGGGTGGTTCCCTGGAACACCGTCTGCACCTCGGTCTGTAGCGCCGCGTTGGTCGGGTTGGTCCGGGCTGCGCCGGACACTGCCGCGTACACGCCGTTCAGTGGCATCTCGCTCAGATGGACGGCGATGAAGTGGTCGGCATACGCCTCGGCTTGCTGGCCATTGAGCAGCTGCTGGCCGGCATACTTGTCGAGGAACGGCCCGATCTTGGGGCTGGCCAACTCGGCGCTGCCCAAAGCGGGGAAGGTGATCTGCTGGGCGGCCAACTGGTTATGGACGTTGGTGTTGGCGTAGTTGTAGCCCCACATCCCCAGAGCACCAGCAGCGATCAGCACCACGGCCAGCACCGCGCCACCGGCGGTGAGCACCATGTCAAATGTCTTGCGTCGCAACGTGTCGGCTCCTTGTCCGGGCCCCCTACGAGACCCTATGAGTCATACGTTGGCGCTCCGGTGATCGCGGCCCAAGGGTCCAAGGTCCCGGGCTCTGGCCCGAAAGTCGCCTTCTCGACGCTTTGCGCCCCAGGATGAAATCAGGTGGTGGCGCCCGACCGGGCGATGGCCGTGTCCTCGGTACCGAGGTACGAGGCGATGACGGCCGGGTGGGCCAGGACCTCGGCCGGGGTGCCCTCGGCGATCACTCCGCCGAGCTCCAGGGCGATGAGGCGGTCGCACAGTCCGCTCAGCATGGGCATGTCGTGCTCGATGATGAGGATCGAGCAGTTGGTCTGCTCCCTCACCCGGCGCAGCAGCGGCCCCAGGGCCTCGGTCTCCTTCTGGGCGATGCCGCCCGAAGGCTCGTCGAGCATAAGTACCTCGGGGTCCTGGGCCAAGATGCAGGCCAGGTCCACGATACGGCGGGTCCCAGTAGACAGCTCGCCGGTGAGCTTCTCGCGATAGGCGTCGAGACCCATCATGTCCACCAACTCGTCGACGACGTTCGCGACCTCCAACTCCGACTCGAACGAAGCCGGGAGCTGCAACGCTGCCGCGAACAGGTCCTTGTTCTGGAGGTGTCGCTCGCGAGCCACGGCGATGGTCTCGGTCACCGTCAGTGTGGGGAACAGCAGAGCGTCCTGGAACGAGCGTCCGAGCCCTGCGTTGGTGGCGCGGATGTCGGGCGACCAGTCAGTGACGTCGCGACCCCGCAGCAGAACGCGCCCCTGGTCCACCTGGAGGAAGCCGGAGATGCAGTCCATCAGGGTGGTCTTGCCGGCCCCATTGTGCCCGATCAGGCCGACGATCTCACCCTTGCGGACCGCCATGTCGACGTGGTCGACAGCGGTGATGCCGCCGAAGGTCTTCACCACGGCCCGGCACTCGAGCACCGGCTTGGCCTGGGAGTCGATCCGCTGGTCGGCGTCGTCCGGGGCCGAGCCGTTGGTCAGCTCGCTGGGCTCGTCGCCGAAAGAAGCGCCGGCAATGAAGACTGAGCGAAGGATGTCGGGTCGATCGAGCAGGTCGGAGGTGAGGCCTTCGAAGCGGACCTCACCCTTTTCCATGAATGCCGCCCGCTTGGCCAGGTTGAGCGCCACATTGACCGACTGCTCGACGATAACGATGGTGGCGCCGCGCCGATGGATCTCCTCGACTACCTCCAGCAGCTGGCCGACAACGGTGGGAGCGAGCCCGAGCGAGAGCTCGTCGATCATAAGGAGCTCGGGTCGCGTCATGAGCGCCGAGCCCAATGACAGCATCTGTTGCTCCCCGCCCGACAGGTTGCCGGCCATCTGGTGGTAGCGCCTGTCGAGGATGGGGAAGAGCGAAAGGACCTCCTGGCGGGCCGCTTCGATGCGATCAGGGTCGTCTCGTATGAGCCACGCCGCCATTCTGAGGTTCTCGGCCACGGACAAAGTGGGGAAGACGGCCTTTCCCCCCGGCATGAGCGAGATGCCCCGCCGGGCGGTGACATCGGCCGGAAGCTTGGTGATGTCCTCGCCCTTGAATACGACGGTGCCGCGCTTGGGACGCACCAGGCCGCAGATGCCCTTGAGCAGGGTCGACTTGCCGGCCCCGTTGGTGCCGAGCAGGGCCACCAGCTCGCCCCGCTCGACATCGAAGTCCACGCCGAAGAGGATCTGCACCGACCCATAGGCCATGTCGATGCCGCGGCAGGCCAAGATCTTGTCGTCGTCGCTCATCGCACGATCCCGACTGGCGTTCCAGCCCCGTCCACCGTGGAGCCAAGCGCGTTGCCGGCCGCCAGTGTGGACAGGAGATCCTCAGGAGGTTGGCCGTCGTCTTCGCCCGTTTGCCGTTTGTCGGCTACCAGGCTGGGCACCATGATGCCCCGGCGCGACGCCACAGCGCGCAGGAGCCGGTCGCGCACGTCGTAGACCACCTGTCCCATGCCACCTGGCAGTACCGACAGCACCCACAACAGCGCGGAGCCGCTGATGAGCTCGTGCACCTGCCCGAGGGCCGTGATCGACTCGAGGTACTTAAAGGTGAGCACCCCGATCAGCACGCCGGCCACCGACCCGAGGCCGCCGATGACCGAATAGCCGAAGACGGTGATGCTGTCCACGGGTGGGAAACTCCCGGGGGGCAGTCCCCGCAGCAGCAGCACGTCGAGGGCCCCGGCCACCCCGGCGATCACGCCGGCCACGGCGAAGCCGGCCAGCTTGATCCTGATGGTGGACACGCCGGCCGATGCCGCCGCACGCTCGTTGTCGTTGGTCCCGATGAGCACCCTTCCGGCTCGGGCTTTCCGCAGGCCCCTTGTCACCAAGATGGCTAGGCCCAGGAACAGTAGGCACACCAGGTACATCTCGTAGTCGTTGTTCAGGTCGAAGCGCTGAAGCAGCTCTGGGCGCGGCACCCCATTGACGGGGATGAACTGGGGGAAGGTGGCCTCGTTGAGGAAGTACTGGTCGAGGGCGACGGCCAGGGCCAGGGTGGTCACGGCCAGGAACAGGCCCTTGATGCGCAGGGCGGGGAGGCCGACGAGCAGGGCGATGGCAGCGCCGACGGCGCCCGATACCAGGACCACGACGAAGAAGTCGACGTTCCAGTGGGCCACCAGGTTGCCGGCGAACAACCCGGCTACCCCGGCCAGGCCGAACTGGCCCAGGCTGATCTGCCCGGTCCAGCCGGTGAGCACCACCAGGGACACGCCGACCATGGCCCACACGATGGCGAAGCCGGCGATGAGCTGGTCCGTGGAGTTCCACAGATGGGGGATCCACACGAAGGCGACGGCCACGGCCAACAGCAGTGCCCGGCGCACCCACACCACTTCCGGCAGTCGACGCAGCTCCCGCGGTATGGGCTTGAGAACGGCCACAGCCGACCACGACGAAGTGCCCGACTCCTCGGCCCGCGACATCTTGTTCGACTGGGCCAGTAGGGCGGCCACGATCACGGCCAGGTAGATGACCCAGATGATGGCCGGGTTCCCGGTGGTGTTCCAGCGGACGATGGCCTCCATGATCCCGAGGGCCACTCCGGCGCCGAAGGCGATGGGCAGTGACTCCATGCGGGCCACCACTGCCACGGCCAGCATGGGCAACAGCGTGATGGGCCCGAGTGACGCGATGCCGGGCTTCACGCCCTCGAATGGCGCCGACAGCATGTAGGTGAGCACGGCCAGAGCTCCGGCGATCGCCCACACGATGGTCGACAGACGCCGCACCGGGATGCCGAGGGTGAGGGCCCGGTCGCTGTTCTCAGCCGCGGCGCGCACAGCGATGCCGGAGTTGGTTCGCAGCAGGAACCACCCCAAGAAGGCCAGCACGGCCGGGACGACGGCTACGGCCATGATCTCGGCACTGTGGAACGTGTAGACGTCGATAGTGACCGACACGTTGAAGGGGGGGGCGAAGGCGCCGGTTAGGGCGGTGAAGCCTTCGTGAATCGATCCCAGCAGCTCGAACCCGCTAAGCACCTGGGCCAGACCGATGCTGGCTACCAGCAGGACCAGGCGCGGCGAGTTGCGGAAACGGCGGATGGTCACGACCTCGATGGTCGCTCCGACCAGTCCGCCCACCACGACGGCAGCGGGGAGGGCGATCCAGTAGTTGAGGCCGTGGACTTTGACCATCCCGATGGCCAGCACGCCTACCAGGCTGCCAAGTGCGCCATGGGAGAAGTTGATGAATCGGTTGGCTCGGTAGACGAGGATCAACCCCATGGCGCCCAGGGCGTTGACCGAGCCGTAGACCACCCCCACCAGGATGAAGCCGATGGGGGCGTGACGGTGCACGGTGCCGTGCGAGCCGGTGACGGCCAGTGCCACGAAGTAGGCCACCACTACGACCGCACCGGCCAGGACGGCCCGCACGCGGGCCGGAAGGCTCTTCCAGCGTTCGATGGTGGCAGAAGCCCGGGTCATGACGCCGGGATGGGGCACCCGGGCGGTCCCTTGGGAACGTCGCCGGCCGTCCAGCGCTGGTCCGACGTCTGATTGTAGGCGCCTTGCTTGTTGTTGTTGGGGGAGATGGTGGTGGGGCTCCAGCACACCTCCCGGAAGTCATTGGGGATGGTGTGCTGCGTCGGCCCCCAACCCCAGAGCCCGGCCGGCCCGAGGCGCGGCGGATAGGCGTACATCCCCTTTTGGAAGTTGGCCGGGGTGAGATCCGGGCCGGCCATCTGGATGCCGATGGCCATCATCTCCATCTGCAGGAAGATGATGTCCACGAAGAAGGCCGGCTCGTCACTGCGCACGGTCTTGTAGGCGGCGTACCCGAGGGTCTGGGTGTAGGGGACGGTGGCTTCGTTAGGACTGATCCCGAGCGCGTGCTGGAAGAACTGCTGGTTGTAGAGCTGCCCTACGTAGTCCTGGTCCACCAGGGCGGCGCCGATCTCGACGAACTCGGGGAAGTAGTTCTGCTGGGCCGCTTGGCCCGACAGGTAGACGGGGAAGATGGGGTCGCACCCGCACAAAATGGTCGTGTAGCCGTCGGCCTTCAGCTGGGCCACGAGGTTGGCCGCCTGCTGCGACTCGGTGCCCAGGTCGAGGGTGTACTGGAAGTTGTCCACCTGGCAGCCGTGGGCTTCCATGATCTGCTTGAACACGGTGGCCGACTCTTGGTACAGCTCGTTTTGCGGTGCGATGCCGGCAAACTTGCGCGGGGCGTTCTTGAGGCTCCCGCCGGCGTAGGAGGCCGGGGTGCCAGCCGGACACAGCTTCTGCACCGCATAGTTGGCCACGTCGGTGGCCAGGTCGGTGCCGTCGGTGGCCAGTGACCAGTCGTACGGGGCGTGCTGCTCGTGCCAGGAGTTCGGCATGTAGGGATCGCCGAAGCCCATGATGCCGTCGTGCCACAAGGCGGTGGCGTAGGGCTCGGATTCTGCCGTGATGTCGCCGAAGGCGTTGAACTGCGACTTGGCCGTGTTGGCGTCTTCCTCGGCCTGCGCCTGGCCGTATCCCTGTAACTCGTTGGAGAGCGACCCTTGGCCGTTGTAGAACTGGACCTGGATCTTGCGCCCGTAGAACTGGTAATGGGTGTTGAAGTACTGGGCCAGGGCCAAGATGGTGCGCTCGTTGTCGGCGTTGGTGTCGCGCAGCTGGGCACCGGCCAAGGTGGCCAGGGTCTGCTGGAAGCTCTGGTCCGCGGTGAGGCGAGCGGAGATGGTGATGGTGTTGGACGTGACGCCCTGGGCCGTGGCCCCGCCGTTCGAGCCCGAGAAGGTCATGCACGGCGGCGAGTAGGGGTCACCGGGCACCTGTAACGCCTGCCCGCTGCAGGTGGCCACTTTGCCCGGGGTGGTGATGGTCTGGCCGCTGGTGCCGCCGCCGGCGGCGGTGCCCGCTTGGGCCGGCACGGTGGTGGCGGCGCCGGTGCCGCCACCGCTGCCGCCGTTCGAAGAGCCGGTGGCGGCCGAGCCGTTGTCCGCACCCGGCCCCGACGACGACGAGCTGGCCGTCGGAACCTTGCTCGGCACCAATATGGCGATGAGCCCCACCACGAGAACGAGCACGGCCGCCGGGGCGTAGCCGCGCAGGAGCCGGTACGCGACGGGGAAGGCGCCGGCGGGGGGCCGGCGAGTGCTGTTCGGAGTCGTCAATGGCTCACTCCTCGATGATCGCTGTGCGCTGGGCTCGGCGCATCATGCGCCGGTCGCCTTCGGCTAGGAGAGCCATCAAGCCGAGCCCCCCGAGCCCGGCGGCCAGCAGGGGGCCGCCCGCCGGGGTGCCGCCGTGCTGGCGCGAGGCTAGGCGCAGGCCGGTGGCGGCGCGCTGGGCGGGGGAACTCGACCCGCCGCCGGCTGAGGTGGCCGAGGTGGCCGCTGTGGCCGCCGGTGTTCCGAGGATGCCGGGTGTGGTGCCCGAGGCGGCACCCGTCCCCGGGATGTAGGTGGTGCTCCCGGGCAGGCTGTAGGCGCTGAACTCGGACAGGTTGTAGGAGTTGGCCGGCAGCGTTGAGCTGGTGGCGTTCACGCCCCCCAAGGCGGCGTTGAAGTACCCGCCTCCGTCGAAGGAGGCCACCGTGATGTCGGTCACGGTGATGGGGGTATCGGTCTGGCACAGGCCGGCCTCGAGTTGCTGGCCGGGCGGGGTGGCTTCCACCTGCCCGAGACCGGAGTACGGCGACTGGTCGGTGCTGAAGCCGTTCTCGAGCCCGTTGGCCATCTGGTAGTACACCGGCTGCAATCCGGTCACCGCCGGGTCGAGGACCGCGTCGCGAGTCGCGTTGGGCACGACCTCGACCTGCAGCGGCGACAGGAAGTCGATTCCCTGTGCTTCCGTGTTGACCGGGAGTTGGACCTGCAGGCCGATGGTGCCGAGCGCCTGATTGATGGCGCCCTGCACAGCCGAGAGGTCGGCCGTGGTCGGTAGCGCCGTGCCGCTGATGATGGCGTGGGCGATGGAGAACGACGCCGTGGGCTGGGCGCCGGTGGGGTAGAGGACTTCCCAGTGCAGACCGTCGAGCACGACGACTCCGCCGATGTCTAGCGATGCGATGTCGGAGGTGGCGCCGGCCTCGTTCACACCGTTGACGTTCCCCGACCATGCTTTGGAGCGCATGCCGGTCACGGCGAAGGCGTTGGTGGGGTCGGCCACCGGTCCGGCGTAGGTGGTATCTGCTTCGCCGTAGGGAGCGGAGGTGGCTTTCACATACTCGGTGGCGAAGTAGTCGGACTGGCTGGGCGACTGGGTGACACCCTGATCCGCCCCTTGCTGGCCGGTCTCGGTCTCGAGCGGCTCGGGCACGGCGTTGTAGATGTACTGGTTGGGCGGGTTCCCGCAGTTGTAGCCCTGGGCCGACTGGCCCACCGCCCCGAGGTCCATGCCCTGGGACTGGGCCCGGGCCACCGTGTCGGTGTGGCCGGCAAGCGCCTCGCCGAAGACGGCTCCCACGGCCAGCGACCCCTCGTGGGGTGTCACCTGAAGCAGCTGTGCGTAGGAACTGCCCTGGCCCGGCGCGGAGTCGGCAGCCGCTCCACCGGTCCCCAGGAGGCTCGTGCCTCCGGCTACTACGAGGCCGGCGGCCAACGCCGCCAAGGCCCACCGCAGACGGCGCTCCCCATCGGAGCGCAACGACGGTCCCCCCAGCCTGTCCCGCATGTTTTCCCCCTGTGCCGCCGGTGCCGCCGGGCCGGGTCTGGACACTACCGGCCCGTCCCCTGCCAGTGCCTTCCGAGTCGGCTCCGACAGGGGAACGTACTCGTGTCCTTTTCCTTCCGTTTAGGTTTTCCCTCCTGCACCACCAATTGTCGCCGCCCGACCACAGGTCCTGTTGGGTGGCGGGCCCCGGAGGGTAGGCTGGGGCTCCTCTGCCGAGCGCCCGTGTCGGTGCCGGCCACCGCCGACAAGAGGAGACGCCGTGGCCCTCGGGACCTGGGGTCGGGCCCAGAAGATTGACCTGCTGGCCCGAATGCCCCTCTTCTCGACCTGTAGCCAGAAGGAGTTGGCCCAGGTGGCCACCCTGACGGTCCCGGCCCAGTTCGCCGCCGGCGCCGTGCTCACCCGCCAGGGCGCCTCGGGGGGGCTGGCCTTCGTCATCGCCTCTGGGCGAGCCCAAGTGACCCGGGGCGGCAAGAGGCTGGCCACGCTGGGTCCCGGTGACGTGGTCGGCGAGCTGTCGCTCATCGACGGCGAGCCCCGATCGGCCACCGTGAAGGCGGTGACCGATATGGAGGTCCTCGAGATCAGCGCCGAGGACCTTCGCCGGCTGTTGCGCAAGGCGCCGCCGGTGGTCCGCAAGCTCCTCGAAGCGCTGGCCGAACGCCTCCGCCACGCCGACCGGCTGCCGGTCACGGGCCTGTAGCACTGCCGCCCGGCCCGGACCGCCCACCTAAGGGCGGTGTGCCTCGCCTGCCAATCGGTCGGCGTAGGCCACCAGCTGCCGGCTGAAACGCCGGACGAACGTCCTGGCATAGCGCAGCACCAGGGCGCCGGTGCCGGGGACGACGGGCTCGAGCGAGCCGGTCCATGTCACCACGGTGTGGTCCCCGTCCTCGCTCAGGACCACGTCGGCCCGGTAGCTCCTCACCGGCAGGCCCTTGTGGGCCACGTAGCCGAGGTGCACCGGCGGTTCGAAGGCCACCACCTCCTCGGAACTGCCGAAGGGGCCGACGGCGAAGCGCCGCAGGGCGCCCACGCCGTCGGGCTCGGGCGCGCCGGGTCGCAGGAGGAAGCTCCTCGTCAGGAAGGACCAGCGCTTCCACTGCTCGGCTTCGCCCAGCAACGGCCACAGCACCGACGGCGGTGCCGCGCTGTGGGCGACCACCTCGAAGCGCCAGCGTCCAGGGACCCCGGCCACCCCGGCGGCCGGCTCAACCACCCACCTGCTCCTTGAGCGCTTGTAGCGCCTGCTGGTACATCCCCTGGAGCAGTCCGGCCATGTCGTCGGGCTCGACCTCCACATCCCACGTGACCGACGAGCCGGTGCCGTTCGAGGCGACGGTGATGGTGGCCCGGTGGTTCTCGACCGGCACCCCGCCCACTATGCGGTAGACGAGCACGCGCTCGTCGTCGTTCTTGCGCTCGAGGCGCTCGGTCACCTCCATCCCCATCAGCTTGAGGATGCGGTCGTCACCGTCCACCACGCAGGACTCGATGCCCGGCATCCACCCGGCCAAGCCCCCGAAGTCGCCGACGACGGACCACACCGCCTCGGCCGGCTTGTCGATCTCGATCTCTGCACGTGCGTCGGCCACCGGACCTCCCCGTCGTCGTTTGACCGCCGCAGCATGCCACGGCGTTCACCCCTGCAACGGCAGGACCGCTTGGGCCAACTCCTCGAGCTCGTCGTCCCATGACGCGGGGGGCTCGATGGGCCGGACCACGAATTTGGACAGGCCCCCGTCGACGTAGCGCTCCATCAGGGCGCGAAGCGCGTCTAGGCCTACCGGCACGACCTCGGCCATGTCGACGCCGGGGCGGCGCGCTGCCAGGCGCCCGAGCAGGTCGGGTCGCTCGCTGTTTCGCAGGTACCCGATGCTGACGCCGAAGTGCTCCGGGTCGATGCGGCGCCCAGCCGCCTCGGCGTGCTCCTCGATGTGGCGCCGGCCGTCGGCTGCTTCGTCCGGTGTGCACATGCTCGGCAGCCACCCGTCTGACAGCAACCCGGCCCGGCGCAGGGCGCCGGCCGAGGTCCCGCCCACCCACAGGTCGAAGGGGTCCTGCAGAGGCGTGACCTCGTCGTGGCGCCAGATCTGGCGAAGCCGTGGCAGCAACTCGTCCATCTGCTGCTCACGCTCGCCCGCCTCCACGCCCATAGCGGCCAGCTCCCGGCGCCGGCGCAGCCCTACCACGGTGGTCACGAGGAGCCGCCCACCGGACAAGCGGTCGACCGTGGCCAGCTGGCGGGCCAGGCGCACAGGATTGCGCCCGGGTAGCACCAGCGTCACGCCCAGCTTGAGCCGCCGCACCGACGCCGCCACGAAAGCCAACGCCGTCAGGGGGTCGTCGACCGGGGCGGCCAGCACGTCGGGCAGCCAAATGGAGTCGAAGCCCAGGTCCTCCAGGCGTGAGGCCAGGGAGTGCAGCACCTGCCCCGAGGAGCTGGAGCCGTGGGTGCCCACGCCCACCCGGATCTTCACGCCGGCCACGCTAGCGGTGCATGGCTCCTGGTAGCGTGCCCCCGCCATCGACCAAGGAGGCCGCATGCAACCCCTCGACGCCGCGGTGGCCACCACCGAGGCCATCGCATACCTGCCAGCCGGTTTCATGCTCGACACCGGCACCTACGAGTACGGCGCCTCGTTGGGTTACGACGGCACCGACTTCTATTTCGGCGGCCGCGGCGGTGCCCTCGGCGAGGTGGACGGCGCCGTGGTGGCCGCCTGCTTCGTCTTCTTCAACCCCGACACCGTGGTGGCCGCCTGGGACCGGGCCGCCAAGGTGGCTCGGCCCGCCGAGACCGCCTCGGCCTTCGCCCACTGTGCGGCGCAGTGGGCCGAGGCCCATCTGCCCGACGGCGTGGACTACGGCCGGCTGGCTGTTTTGGAAGCCAAGCTCATCGCCGGGTCGTCGCCGGCCGGTGCGCCCCTCTTCGCGGCGTGGGCCGCTCAGCCCGAGCCGGAGCCGGACCGGGCCTTGGCCCTGCACCGCATGCACGTCCTACGTGAGCTCCGAGGAGCCCTGCACGGCGCCGCCGTGCTGGCCGAGGGCCTCGCACCGGTGGAAGCCCTCACCATCAGGACGCCGTTCATGGCCGGCATCTTCGGATGGAGTGAGCCCTTGCCCGACCCCGAGCCGCACAAGGCGGCATGGGAGCGTGCTGAGGCGGCCACCAACCGTGCCATGTCCCGCACCATGGCCGTGCTCGACGAGGCCGAGCGCGACGAGTTCGTGGCCCTGGCCCTGGCGGCCGCCACCCGGTAGGTCAGGCGCCGTCGCCGAGCAGGGCGCGCACCTCGTCGATGGATGAGCCCTCGTGGGGGACCACCAGCTCCGAGGTGCCGAAGTCGTCGTCGGGCAGGCGGGTCCCGGTTTGGCGTACATGGCCGATGAGATCGCCGAGCGCGGCGGAGAACCGGGCGCTGTCGCCCCCGTCGAGCGTCTCGACGAGGACGCCATCGAGGCGGTCCAGAGTCGCCGCGTCGCTGTCGGGGAGGTCGAAGCGACCGTCGCCAAGGATGCGGACGATCACGACTCGCCCCCGGCCCCAGGCGCCTCGTTCGACCCGGCGGGCAGGCCTGGTGCGACCTGGGCCTTCAGGGCGGCCAGCTCGGCGTCCACCTGACCTGACGTGCCGGCGGCATCGAGTTGCCGCTGGATGTCGTCCTTGCCGCCCCCGAGCGCATCGGGCAGGGCGCCGGTGTCGATGAGCTCGTCGATGGCTCCCGCCCGCGCCTGCATGTCGGTGATCTTGTCCTGGGCTCTTTGCAGGGTGACCCCGGCATCAGCCATCGACTCCGAGATGCCCGAGACCGCTTCGCCGATGCTGGCCTGGGCCTTGGAGGCTGTATAGCTGGCCTTGAGCGTCTCCTTCTTGGTCCTGAAGGCATCGACCTGGGCCTGGAGCCTGGCCGCCGTCGTCTCCAGCTGTTGCTGTTGCGCCTCCACCTGCTGGTGCTGGGTGCCTAGGCTCTGCAATTGGTCGGCCAAGGTGGCGCGGCGGGTGAGGGCCTCGCGAGCCAGCTCCTCGTTGTTCTGAGCCAGTGCCTGTTTGGCCTGTTCCTGGAGTTTGTCGGCTTGCGTCTGCAGCGCGGTGGCCTGGAGTTCGAGCCTCTTCTTGGCCGTGGTGACGTCGGCCAGGGCGCGTCGGACCTTCTGGATGTTCTCGTTCTGCTTCTCGTAGGAGAGGTCGAGCATGTCGACCGGGTTCTCGGCCTTGTCGAGCGCCTTGTTGGCCTTGGCCTGCATGATCGCCGACAGGCGCTTCATCACGCTCATGGAAGAGCCTTTCTTAGAGAGCTGGTGGGATGAGGTGCGTGCGGCTCCGATCACAGCACGTCTTGAGCCGGGCGTCGAGAGCGCCCCGCCGCCACCTGGGCGGCGAAGCGGCTCAGAACCCGGTCGGCCACCGGGCCGAGCGTGGGAAACCAGCGGGCGCCTTCCACCTGCAGGGCCCGCTCGCCGCCCGCTTTGGCCGCATCCTCGGGGAAGGCCGCCGCCATGCGGGCCACCGCCCCGGCATCGACCTCGATGTGGAACTGCAAGCCCCAGGCCCTTCGGCCGGTCCGGAACGCCTGGGACCGGTAGGTGGCGTTCGAAGCCAGCAGGACGGACCCCGGGCCCAACTCGAAGGTGTCGCCGTGCCAATGCAGCACCTGGAGCTCATCGGGGCACCCGCTGAAAAGGGTGTCGTCGTCGGCGGCGTCGGTCAGGCTCACCGGGCCCCAGCCGATCTCGAGCCCGTTCTCGCCCGGGAAGACGTGGCCACCGGTGGCCAGGGCCAGCAGCTGAGCGCCGAGGCATATCCCGAGGGTGGGGACGCCGTCGGCCAGGCCGGCGGCGGCCAGGGCCAGCTCCCGCCGGCGGGTCGGGAATCCGTCATCGGCCACGGCCGACATGGGTCCGCCCATGAGAACGAGACCGTCGAGGCCGCCGGTGTTGCTGGGCACCTGCTCGCCGGCGAAGACCCGGCACGTCTCGACGGCCACGCCCTCGGCGCTGAGCGCGTCGGCGATGGCGCCGGGGCCTTCGGCCTCAATGTGCTGGACCACCAGACAACGCGTCGGGCTCACCGCGGCCCTCGGCCGGCGGGGCCATCGGCGGCCAATGAGGCGCGCCCGTGGGCCAGCAGCGTCTGGCGCAGCTCGGCGCGGTCCTCGGCGGTGAGCCGGCGGTAGGCCAGATCCCTATCGGGGCTCCAGAACACGGGGTCCTCGCACTCCCACCCCTGGCCCACCAACGGCTCCTTCACCACTTTGCCGGTGGCGGTGAGCGGAAGGCGGGCGCAGATGCGTACGAAGCGCGGCGCCCACTTGGTGCCCAGGTCCGGCTGCTCGGCCAACCAACGACGGAACCCGTCGGGCTCGAAGACCTGCCCCTGGCGCAAGGTCAATGCCGCCATGACCCGGTCGCCGGAGCGGGGATCAGCCACGCCGTACACGGCCAGTGCGGCCACCGGCGGGTAGCGCTCGAGGACTCGCTCCACCGGGGCGGCGGCCACGTTCTCTCCATCAACGCGCAACCAGTCCCCCCGCCGGCCGGCGAAGTAGAAGAAACCGTCCTCGTCTCGGTACCCGAGATCGCCGGTCCAGTACCACCCCTGGCGAAGGCGCTCGGCCTCGCTGTCCTCGTCTCGGTAGTAGCCCTCGAAGCCCCCGGGTCCGCTGCGGTTGACGATCTCCCCGATCGCTTCATTGGCGTTCAGCAGCCGGCCGACCCGGTCGAAGCGCGCCGGTGGGCACTCGGCAGAGGTAAGCGGGTCGCAGACAGCGGCGTCCTGTCCGACCGTCGGCCGGCCCAGCGAGCCGGCCGGCGTGTCGGGACCGACCTGCAGGGCCACGCCCCCTTCGCTCGATCCGTAGCCCTCGACCAAGGTGCAGCCGAAGCGTTCTTCGAAGGCTTGGCGGTCGCGCCCTGAAGCTTCGGTCCCAAATCCCATCCGTAGATTCGTGTCGGCGTCGTCGGCACGCGGCGGCGTGGCCAGCACGTAGGCCAGAGCAGTGCCTACGTAGGTGAAGCGGGTGGCGCCGTGGTGCCGGACGTCGGCGATGAAGCCCGAAGCGCTGAACCGGCGCGTCAGAGCGACAGCGGCCCCGGTGGCCAGGGCCGGCGCCCACAGCGCCATGACGGCATTGCCGTGGAACAGGGGCATCGGGCAGTAGCACACGTCGTCTGGGCGGAAGTCGTAGTGCGAGGCGGTTCGTGCCGCAATGGCGGCCAGGCGTCCGTGGGTGCAGCGCACCGCTTTGGGATCGCCGGTGGTACCTGAGGTGAACAACAGCAGGAAGAGGTCCTGATGCTGCACTATCGGCAGGGTCATTGGTGTCGTCGGCTCCTCGGACACCTTGTCGTCGATCACGATGACGGCCTCTTCGCCCAATGCGGTGTGGAGGCCGGCCAGCAGCTCGGCGCCGGCGTGGTCGGTCACGAGCAGCTGGCAGTCGCTGTCGCGCACGTCTCGGGCCAGCGCCGCCCCGCGCCTGGTCGGGTTGATGCCTACGGCCACGGCGCCGGCCAGGGCGGCGGCCCCCAGCCAGAACAGATAGTCGGGCACGTTCTCGAGCAGGATCCCGATGTGGAAGGGGCCGGGCGAACGCCGGTGCAGGGCCAGTTCGGCCCTCTTCGAGCTCTCGACCACCACTTGCCGCCAGGTCCAGCGTCGGTGTTCGAACAGCACCCCGGTGGCGTCGTCGTCGGCCCGGGCCCTCAGCAGGCCGGCCACCGTGTCAGGGGCGCCGTGCTCGGCGCTGGGGGCGGCGCACGACATGAAGCCGCAGGATAGCGACGGCTCAGGAGCTTAGAAGTAGGACTGCTCCTGGGCCCAGGTGAACTCCACCGCCGGCTGGCCGGAGGTGTCGACCAGCAGCTCAGCCAGGCTCGGGTCGCCGCTGTAGCCCTGGGCGTCGTATCCGGTGCCCATGACGCACACCTGGCACTGCAGGTTGATCAGCACGTTCTGGCGATGTCCCCAGCACCCGGACTGGTTCGACTGGGTGCAGTCGACGTTCGACGATCCGAGGCCGTCGTCGTACATCCAGTAGTAGATGGCCTCGAGCGGGTTGCCCACGGCGCCGGCCCAGTTCGAGCCCCACTGGGTGTAGGCGAAGCCCGAGGGGGGTGAAGGATCGGTGCTCTGTGCCGCGCCCTGGGCCGATGCCTGGTCCAAGGCGCTGGCCATCGCCGTGAGCGGAGGAAGCCCTCGCACTGTGCGCTCGAGGTCGGTGGCCACGAATAGTTGCTCTTGGACCGTGAGCTGGCCCCAGTTGCCCGGCAGCGCCATGGCCGGCAGACCCTCGCTGCCACGGGCGTTGTCGATGGCGCTGAGCGTGGCTTGGACGCAGCCGGTCGAGTCGTCATACTGCGTTCCCTGGCAGCTTTGGAGGAAGTCGGGCGAGGGTGGGATGTTGGCCGGGGGCTCCTGGGGGGGGAGGATGCCCCGGCGCACGGTGGCGGCCGGTGCCGGCGCGGCGGCGTGGGAAGCGGGTGATTGCGACGCGTGGGCCGCCGGCGGGGCGGGGACGGTAGTGGTGGTCGGAGCCGGAGCGGGCGCTTTGGCCACGGTGGTGGTAGTGGCGGCGGGCAGGGTGGTCGAGGGTGTCACCGGCACGGCGACGACGTCGGTGCGGGCGGTCGCCGTGGTGAGTGGGGTCGCCCCCATGATCAAGGCGACGGCGGCGACAGCGGTGCCGAGCAGCGAGCCCACGGCCAGGCGGCCCCGCTGCCTCAGCATGTGGTTCCGTCCCTGCTCTCCCTTACGCACGGTCATGGTGTCGGCGCTGTGTCGTGGCACCTTGATGGCCGAAGGTCCTGGCCCGGACAACGGACGGAAAATCCTGCGACTTGAGCGAGAATCTCCCGCTCAGGCGCTGTTTTCGCAAGGGAGCGGGGTGTGGTGGGGGGGCACCTCGGGGATCGGTACGGTGGCGGCGGGAGGACGACGGTGGCCGACGAGGTGAGTCAATGGGGGGACCCGTCGAGGTCCGAGCCGCGCTGGCCGGCCTCGTTGGCCGTGCTCGGGGCCCTCGGCCTCTACGTGGTGCTCCCCGACAACCTCATCGCCGACCTCGGGCCGCGGTGGCTGGTGCCGGCGCTCGAAGCGGCGCTCGGTGGGGCCCTGCTAGTGGCCAAGCCGCGGCGACTGTCGAAGGAGTCGGCTCGCCTCCGCACGGCGGCCGTCGTCCTGATCGCCACCGTGAACCTGGCCAACGTGGTGACGTTGGTGGCCCTGGTGCATGCCCTGCTCGGTGCGGGCCACAACGTGTCGAGCGGACGGGCCTTGGTCTATGCCTCGATGCCTGTGTGGCTGACCAACGTGCTCGTCTTCGCCCTTTGGTATTGGGAGCTCGATCGCGGCGGGCCGGGGGCCCGGTTGCAGTCCGTGCGCCGTCAGCCCGACTTCCTCTTCCCGCAGATGTCGAACCCCGGTGTGGTGCCGGGCGCCTGGTCGCCGACCTTCATCGACTACCTCTACGTTTCCTTCACCAACGCCACCGCCTTCAGCCCGACCGACACCATGCCCCTCACCCCATGGGCCAAAGTGCTCATGATGGTGCAGTCCTTTGCCTCACTGCTCATAGTGGCGCTGGTGATCTCCCGGGCCGTCAACATCTTGCAGTGAGTGCTCTCGAAGCTGCCGTCTTCGACATGGACGGACTCCTCGTCGACTCCGAGCCGCTGTGGCGCCAGGCCATGATCGATGTCTTCGCCCGCCACGGCGTGCATCTCTCCGACGACCTATGCCGCACGACCAAGGGGATGTTCGTGGTGGACGTGGCGTGTCACTGGCACGAGCGGAGCCCGTGGCCGGGCCCGGGCCCGGCAGCTGTGGCCCAGGAGATCGTCGAGGCCGTGGCCGATCTCCTGGCGCGGCGGTCCGAGCTCAAGCCCGGGGTGTCCCATGCGCTGTCCTTCTGCCGGGCCCGGGTGCCCCAGCTGGCCCTGGCCTCGTCCTCGTCGTCGCGTCTCATCGACGTCGTGCTGGCCCGCTTCGACCTGGCGAGGTGGTTCGACGTGGTGCATTCGGCCGAGTCTGAGCCGGCCGGAAAACCCGACCCGGCGGTGTTCCTAACCACCGCCGCGCTGCTCGGGGTGAGCCCGACGGCGTGCGTGGTCTTGGAGGACTCACCGGCCGGTGTGGCGGCGGCCACGGCGGCCGGCATGGGATGCATCGCCGTTCCCGAAGCCGACGAGCACGCTCTGGTGTCCTTCGCCGGTGCCCATGTCGTGCTCGGGTCCCTGGAGTCGCTCGACCAAGGAGTGTGGCGGCGCCTCGAGAGTAGGGTCGCGTAGCTATCTCGACCAAGGAGGGCTCGTGTCGGCCATCTACGACATCCCGATCCACACGCTGCAGGGACAGCCGTCGTCTCTCGCTGCGCACAAGGGCAAGGCGCTGTTGCTCGTGAACGTGGCCTCGCGATGTGGGCTCACCCCCCAGTACGAGGGTTTACAGCGGCTCCAGGACAACTACGGCGCCCGCGGATTCAGCGTGCTCGGCTTCCCCTGCAACCAGTTCCTCGAGCAGGAGCCCGGCACCTCGGGCGAGATCGCCGAGTTCTGCTCCGTCAATTACGGGGTGACCTTCCCGCTGTTCGAGAAGATCGAAGTGAACGGCTCCGGTCGCCATCCCCTGTACGAGATGCTTACGGCCGCCCCCGACGGTGCCGGGGAAGCCGGCGACATCCAATGGAACTTCGAGAAGTTCCTGGTGTCACCGGACGGGGACGTGGTGGCCCGTTTCCGGCCGGGCGTCGAGCCCGAGGACCCCGCCATCGTGGCCGCCGTGGAGTCGGCCCTTGAGGGGTCGGCCCTTGAGGGGTCGGCGGAGTGAGCGACGGGGTCGGCCGGCGGGCCGGCCCGGAGGTGGGCCCCGAGGCCGTTCCCCGGGCCTTCGGCCGGCGTCTTCCCCGACCCACCCGGCGCGATCTGCTGCACCGGGGCCGCGCCATCGCCCGCGTTCTTCTGCGCCACTTCGGAGCGCCGGCTCTGCGCCAGGCCCGCTACGTTCGTCGCGGCCCCCTGCCGGTTTCCGAGTTGGGTCCGCCGCTGCGCCGGACCTTTGAGGACCTGGGTGGCACCTTCATGAAGTTCGGGCAATTGGTCGCTTCCTCGCCGGGCCTCTTCGGCGACGAGCTGGCCGACGAATTCCGCGCCTGTCTCGATACGGGGCCGGCCGTGGCGATGGACGAGGTCCGGGCCATCGTGGAGGCCGATCTCGGCATGGCCCTCGAGGACGCCTTCGCCCACTTCGATCAGGTGCCCGTGGGCCGGGCATCGATCGCTGTCGTGCACCGCGCCATGCTCCACGACGGTACCGATGTGGCCGTGAAGGTCCTCCGCCCCGGCATGGACGTGTTGGTGGCCACCGACCTCGACCTTCTTCAGCCACTGCTCGAGCTGGTGGCCCGCCAGACCGGCGACCAAACGGCCG
>DATKSG010000097.1:0-4183 GCA_035531775.1 Acidimicrobiales bacterium
GCTGGCCTGGCTGGTGTCGGGCCCGCTGTCGAATGGCTCATTGGTGCGCATCCTGGCCGCCACTCGTGACCCCGAAGGGTTCACCCGGCTGGGCGAGCACTGCGATCGGGACCCGGCGGTGTCGGCCAAGGCCCGCAGCCACACGCTGTATCGGGCCGCGTTGATCGCGGCGGCAAAGGGAGGCGTGTTGGCCGACATCGCGGTCGGCGACGTCTTGGAGCTGCTCGAGGCCGAGGCCGATGCTCCAGGAGGGATCTCCGATGGGGCCATACTGTTCTACCGGATGCTGCACCAAAGCGGGGTCCTAGGTGAGACGGCGCCTTCGAGTTTGCGCCAGCTGCGAACCGTCGGCCAGCGCAGCCCTGAGCAGCTGATCGACCGTTATCACCTGGCCTGTCGGCCGGTGCGCGATCTGCTGGTCGACTATCTCAAGGAGCGCCAGGCGGCGTTGGATTACAACAGCTTGGTGAGGCTGGCCAACCTGCTGGGCCGGCTGTTCTGGGCCGATCTGGAGGCGCACCACCCCGGCATCGACAGCATCTGTCTGCCTGTCGAGGTGGCCCGGGCCTGGAAACATCGCCTGCGGAGCATGACCAACAAGGTGCGCAGCGATGCCGGCCACACCGAGGTGGTGGTGGCCCGGCTGAGCTACCGGGAGTGCCTGACCCCGGTGCGGGCCTTCTATCTGGACCTGGCCCATTGGGCTATCGAGGACCCGGGGCGTTGGGGGGCGTGGGTGGCGCCGTCGCCGGTCGGCGAGGAGGAGGGCATCCGGCGCAAGGCCACCCGCCAGCGCAAGGCGCGCATGGACGCCCGAACCCGGGCCCGTCTGCCGGCACTGCCAGCCCTGGTGCGGGCCCTCAATGAGAAGCGCAAGGCGACCGCGGCATTGCTCGAAACCGCTGGTCGGGCCGAGCCCGGTGAGGCCATCGCCCACGCAGGATCGCTACTGGTGCGGCGCAGAAGAACCGACGGCGTCTGGGTGGATGACCTGGCCAGCGGCAAACGCCGCGACCTGACCGGCGAAGAAGACCGCGCCTTTTGGGCTTGGGCGACCGTCGAGATCCTGCGCGCTACCGGCGTCCGGGTCGAAGAGCTCCTCGAGCTGTCCCACCACAGCCTGGTGCAGTATCGGCTCCCCACCACCGGCGAGCTGATCCCGCTGTTGCAGATCGCCCCGTCCAAGACCGACGCCGAGCGGCTGTTGGTGGTCAGTCCCGAGCTGGCCGAGGTCCTCTCCGCGGTCATCCGCCGCAGCCAGGGCCGCCACGGGGCGGTGCCGCTGGTTTCGACCTACGACGACTACGAACGGGTGTGGCTGGCGCCCGCGCCGCGCCTGTTGCAACGCGTTATCCACGGCGAGAACCGATCGATCGCGCACAGCAGTCTGCTGCTGATCCTCACCGCCGCGGTCGCCGACACCGGGCTGGTCGATGCCGCCGAAGGCCGCCCCCTGCACTACACGCCCCACGACTTCCGGCGCATGTTCATCACCGACGCCATCCTCAACGGCCTGCCCCCCCATATAGCCCAGATCATCGCCGGCCACCAAGACATCAACGTCACCCTCGGCTACAAGGCCGTCTACCCCCAAGAGGCCATCCAAGCGCATCTGGCGTTTTTGGCCCGGCGACGATCGCTGCGCCCCAGCGAGGAATACCGGACCCCGACCGACCAAGAATGGCAACAGTTCTTGGGCCATTTCGAACGGCGCAAGGTCTCGGTCGGGACCTGCGCCCGGGCGTTCGCCACCCCTTGTGCCCACGAGCACGCCTGCGTTCGCTGCCCGATGCTGTGGCCCGACCCGGCGCAGCGACCCCGCCTGGTCGACATCCGCGACAACCTCACCGCCCGCATCGCCGAAGCCGAACGCGAAGGCTGGCTGGGCGAGGTCGACGGGCTGGCCGTCAGTCTGGCCGGCGCCAACGACAAACTCGCCCAGATCGACGCCAGCAGCCACCTCCCCTCCGCCGTTGTCGACCTGCCCTTCCCGACTGCTGCCCGGGGGACCGCCCCCGCCGCGCTCAGCGAGACGGCCTCGGCGTGAGCGGCGCTTCTCGGCCCCAGCTGGCCCTGTTCGCACCGGCTGGCGGCCCGTCACCAGCGCAGCGGCCCGGGCCGCCGGGCTGCCCGCCGCGCCCTCTGCCCGCGCTGGTCCGTCCTATCGGCGACTCCTGGCCCGCCCCACCAGCCCCAGAGGCGTTCTGCGGCCTGGCCGGGGAGCTGGTGGCAGCCATCGCTCCTTCCACCGAGGCCGACCCGGTGGCCATCTTGGTCCAACTGCTGGTGGGGGTGGGCTCGATCCTGGGCCGGGGCCCCCACTACCGGGTGGGGGCCTCCTGCCATGGCACCAACGAGTTCGTGGTCCTGGTCGGCCCGTCAGGCTCGGGGCGCAAGGGCAGTTCCTGGGATGCGGTCGAAGCCGTGCTGGCCGAGGTCGACCAGCCCTGGGTCACCGGGCGGGTGGTGTCGGGGCTGTCGTCGGGTGAGGGGCTCATCTGGCATCTACGCGACAGCGAGCACGGCCCCACCGATGACCCCCGGCTGATGGTGCTCGAAACCGAGCTGGCCTCCGCGCTCAAGGCCGCCTCCCGGGAGTCCAACACGCTGTCGCCGGTGCTACGCAACGCCTGGGACCACAAGACCCTCCAGGTCATCACCAAACACGACCCGGCCCGAGCCAGCGCGGCGCACGTGTCGATCATCGGTCATATCACCGCCGACGAGCTCTTGCGTCACATCTCGGCCACCGAGGCCGCCAACGGGTTCCTCAACCGGTTTCTCCTCATCGCCGTGCGCCGCGCCCGGCTCCTGCCCGAAGGAGGACACCTCGACCCAACCATCCTCGCCCCCCTCGCCGCCCGTCTCGCCGACGCGGTCGCCGCCAACCAGACCGCCCATCAACTAACACTTGATGACCACGCCCGGGCCATCTGGTGGGACATCTACCCGACGCTCAGCACCGGGCGACCCGGCCTGCTCGGCGCCGTCTGCGGGCGGGCCGAAGCCCACGTCGTTCGCCTGGCCCTCCTCTACGCCCTCATCGACGGCCACCACAGCATCGGCGCCACCCACCTGCGGGCCGCCCTGGCCGTCTGGGACTACGCCGCACGGTCCGCCGCATTCGTCTTCGGCGACTCCCTCGGCGACCCGATCGCCGATGAGATCAACCGGGCCGTCTCCGAGCACACAGACGGCCTCACCCGCAGCCAGATCCGGGACCTCTTCGCCCGCAACCGGTCCCGAGCCCAGATCGAACGGGCCCTGGACCTGCTCGTGAGCGCCGGGGCCCTCAGCCGCCACCTCGTCGACGGTCCAGGACGGCCAACCGAGGTGTGGTCGGCCCGGCCCATCATCCGGTGAACCCAGCCAGACGCCTCGAGATCCAAACACCCCGCAGCCAACAGACCAGGGGGGTCAAGAGGCGAAGAGCGAGGACACGTAGGCGCCGCTGGTTCCACAGTGACGGCCGCAGTGGTCATCGGCGGCTGTCGTTGGCGGCGCCGGAGTCCCGCAGCGTCCCCTTGACGCCCCGGGAGGGCCTGCATAGCCATACTGGTGGCGGAGGGGATGCCGCCCCCCGACCCGCGCCGTGCTCCAGCATCCTCGGTGGGGCTCCCTCCCTCTTGTTTGGGCGGCGTCCCCTCTGCTGTCAGCTCTGGTTGTCGGCTGTTGGCCTGCTGGCCTTCAGGCGGGCGGTGAACTCGAAGGCGATGGGATGTCCCGGCCGGGAATCTCGGGCCAGACTTCGGCTCGGGGCAGCGGAACCGAACACCCACTCCATCGCGGTCGAGGTGCCCGACCCCTGTTTGGGACGCAGGTCCCGGACTAGCGCACAACAACATCTTCCTCAAGGTCGTTTCAATCGTCAGTCGTTCCGACGTCAAGCAACCAACGTCCGAACGTGAGCGTCCAAACACAATTTCTGATCGAACTTTTTTGGTTCAGAGAATGCGACGAGCCAATTGCTGTCAGCGACCTCTTCGACGCCGACCAGCTCGCCAGAATCCAGTCCGTCACACCAACAAGGAGGTAATCAACCGCAGCTGGATGTCCGGAAGGACGCCGCGCCCAAGAAATCTCATCCACAACTCTTGACTATTTCTCGCGGGGGGTGTTCAGTTTCGGTGACGCCCACTTCTACGGTTCTGCCGGCGGCGTCAAGCTCACTCAGCTCATCGTC
>DATKSG010000098.1:0-8508 GCA_035531775.1 Acidimicrobiales bacterium
GGCCGAGCTGCAGATCATGTACGGCGCGGCCGGCGAGCGCCGTTTGGAGGAGTGGGAGGTGGACTGGCTCCCCGGCTACGAGCAGTCGCGGCCGGTACGGATCGGCAACGCCGCGGCCGGGCAGTTCCAACTCGACGTGTACGGCGAGGTGATGTCGGCACTGCACGAAGCCTGCGTGGTCGGCGATCCACTGAGCCAGTCGGCCTGGGACCTACAGGTCCAGCTCCTCGATTTCGTCATGGCGCACTGGACCGATCCCGACGATGGGATCTGGGAGGTGCGCGGGCCGCGCCGCCATTTCACCCATTCGAAGGTCATGGCCTGGGTGGCCCTCGACCGCGGCGTGCGCAGCGCCGAGCGCTTCGGGCTCGAGGGCCCGGTGGAGGAGTGGAAGAAGGTGCGCCAACTCGTCCACGACGAGGTATGCGATAAAGGGTTCAACCAGTCCGTCGGCGCCTTCACCCAGTTCTACGGCTCCGACGAGCTCGACGCCAGCCTGCTCATGGTGCCCCTGGTGGGCTTCCTGGCGCCCGACGACCGGCGTGTGGTGAGCACGGTGGAGGCCATCGGGCGGGAGTTGACCGAGGACGGCTTCGTGCTTCGCTACCGGGCCGCCGCCGCTCACCACGTGGACGGCCTCGAGGGCCGTGAAGGGGCGTTCCTGGCCTGCTCGTTCTGGATGGCCGACTGTCTGCACATGATCGGCCGCCACGACGATGCCCATGCCCTGTTCGAGCGCCTGATGGGACTCCGCAACGACCTGGGACTGCTGGCCGAGGAGTACGACGCCGTGCTCGGTCGCCAGGTGGGGAACTTCCCCCAGGCCTTCTCGCACGTCTCGTTGGTGAATGCCGCTTACAACCTGAGCGGGCACCCCGAAGCGGCCGAGCAGCTCCCGCCCGGCACCATGCAGCGGTTGCGCCGTAGGCGCCGAAGGAGGACCCACCAGTGAAAGCGCTCACCGTGGTGCCGGGCACGGCTGGATCGGCCCGCCTCGACGACGTAGCCGAGCCCCCCGACTCCGACGGCCCGGTGCTGGTGGAGACCCTTGGGGTCGGGGTGTGCGGCACCGACATCGAGATCGTGTCGGGCGCCTACGGGTGGGCTCCCCCGGGGCGCGATCGTCTGGTGCTCGGCCATGAGTCCATCGGGCGCGTCCTCGAGGCGCCGGCCGGCGGGGACCTGCACGCCGGGGACCTGGTGGTGGGGATCGTGAGGCGCCCCGACCCGGTGCCGTGTGGGAACTGCGCCGTGGGCGAGTGGGATTTCTGCCGCAACGGCCAGTACACCGAGCGCGGCATCAAGGCGCATGACGGCTACTGCTCGGAGCGATACCGCATCCAGCCTGACTTCGCCATAAAGGTCGACGCCGGCCTGGGGATGCTCGGCGTGCTGCTCGAGCCGGCCAGCGTGGTGGCCAAGGCCTGGGAGCAGGTGGACCGCATCGGCGGCCGAGCGCATTGGGCCCCGACCACCGTGCTCGTCATCGGGGCCGGCCCCATCGGCCTGCTGGCCGCCCTAATCGGCGCCCAGCGGGGGCTGGACGTCCACGTGCTCGACCAGGTGACAACCGGGCCGAAGCCGACCCTGGTGGCCGGCATCGGGGCCACGTACCACACCGGTGCTGTGCACGACGCTGTGGCGGCACCAGATGTGGTCATCGAATGCACCGGGGTGGGCTCCCTCGTCTTCGACGCCATGGAGCACATCGGGCCCGGCGGGGTGGTGTGTCTGACCGGCGTGTCGTCGGGGGGGCGGGAGCTCGGCGTTGACGCCGGCGACCTCAACCGGACGATGGTGCTCGAGAACGAGACGGTGGTGGGGTCGGTGAACGCTAACCGGCGCCACTACGAGGCCGGGGCCCAAGCCCTGGCCCAGGCCGAGCCGGCATGGCTGGCGGGGCTTGTGAACCGACAGGTGCCCATCGACCGGTGGTCCGAAGCCCTGGCCCGCCAGCCCGACGATGTCAAGGTTGTAATCGAGCTGGGGAGCTGATCGGCGTTGCCCATGACGAGGGAGATCGCCCCCGGTGTCATCGAGATCGACACCCTGCTCGGGGGTTGGGAGCGGGTCACCGCCGGGTACCTGATCACCGGGCCGGCCCCGGTATTGGTGGAGACCGGGAGCCAGAGCTCGGTGCCCGCACTGCTCGACGCCCTGGCTTCGCTCAACGTGGACCCCGGAGACCTGGCCGGCGTGGCCGTGACCCACATCCACCTCGATCATGCCGGAGGTGTGGGTGACGTGGCCCGGGCCTTTCCCTCCGCCACCGTATACGTGCACGAGAAAGGGGCGCGCCATCTGGTCGACCCGTCCAAGCTGGTGGACTCAGCGGCGCGCGTGTACGGGTCGCTGCTCGACTCGCTCTACGGCCGTCTTGATCCCACCCCAGCTGAGCGCATCCACGTGCTGGCCGACGGCGAGGACGTGCGCATCGGGCCCGACCGCGTGCTCAGCACCGTCGACTCGCCCGGGCACGCCAAGCACCACCTGGCCCTGCACGACTCGGTGAGCGGCATCCTCTTCGCCGGCGACGCCGTCGGTGTGCGGCTTCCCGATGCTGGCGTGTTGCGGCCGTCGACCCCCCCGCCCGACTTCGACCTCGATCAGGCTTTGCGGTCATTGGAGCGCTTCGCCGCCCGCCGCCCGAGCGGCGTGGCCCTGGCCCACTACGGGCTCGTGCCCAACCCCGACACGGTGCTCTCCGAAGCCGGCGACACCCTGCGGCGCTGGGCGGCGGTGGCCGAGCAGGCCTGGAAGCAGGGCGATGACATCGCCGGCGCCTTGGAATCGGCCTTCGCCGACGAACTCGGGGATGTGGACCCGGCCCACAAGGAGAAGCTCGACACGCTCAACGGCGTCCACTCCAATGCGGCGGGCTTCCGCCGGTGGCTCGAGACCCGCCCGGTCGACGGGGGAGGGGGCCAACACCGCCACTGAGCGGGCTGGCATGATGGCCGTCATGGCACACCGAATGCGGACCCTTCTGGCCGTCGCCGTCATCGGCCTGACCCTCGCCGCTTGCGGCGGCAGCTCGTCCAGCGGTTCGTCCGCCAGCACCACGTCGTCGGGCGGTCAGCACCCGGCGGTGGTGGTGACGCTCAAGTTCGTGAGCTTCGAGCCGGCGCACGTGACCGTCCACGTGGGCCAGAGCGTCGAGTGGATGTGGGAGGACGCCCCCATCGCCCACAACGTCACCTTCGCCGGCTTCGCCAGTGCCACGCAGCCGACCGGCACGTACTTCCACACCTTCACCCAAGCCGGGAACTACTCCTACCGCTGCACCATCCACGCCAACATGAGCGGCGTCGTCACCGTGCTGCCCTGAGCGATGGACGACTCCTGGTCCGACGAGGAGCTGACCGAGCTGGCCCTGGCCGCCGATCCTGACGCTCCGCTGGACCCGTCGGCCGTGCCCATCGGGCGTTACCTGGCCGGCCTGCCCTCGTATCTCCCGTCGTGGTACATGGCCCCGGTGATGGCCCGCCACGCTGGCCGGTGGCGGACGGCGGTGATCTTGTCGGTGGTGGCCGCTTTCGTGGTCATCGAGGCCCTCGGGTTGTGCAGCACCTACGGCCAGATCCAGCTCTGAGCGTCCCGACTGGTCGGCTGCACCCACCTCCGTGCCTGGCTAGGGGATCGTGCGCAAGAGGCAAGGCGACGGCCGGTTCCTCCTCGGACGAGACGGCGGCACGAAGGGCGACACACCATGGCGGCGAGGACCATTTCCAAGGGCAACCTTTGGCGCGGCCAGAGCCGGCCTCCCCGGTGGCGCTCGCTCCCGGTCACCTCGGGGACGTGGCCGTCGCTGGCCGTGCTCGGCGCCGTCGGCGTCGCCGCGCTCGCCGGGACCCCGGCGCTTCTCCCGGTGGCGGCTGTCACGGCGTCGGCGCGTCCCATGGCGGCCAGCCCGGCCGTGGTGAGCGGGGCGGCCGGCGTACGGTGGCCGGTCGCCGCTACCGCCGACGCCAATCCTCTCGGCACCCCAGCCGGCCCGGACCCTTCGGCCACCGCCGCCATGCCCACAGGCTCCTGTAGCACCGTGGTCGGGGGCGGCGCCACCACCGGTGAAGGCGTGCTGTCGCTCACCATGGACGGACCGGGGACCGAATGGTCCAGTGCTGCGAACACCTCGGTGGTGGTCGACACCTCGGTCGACGGCGCCACACCCCAGGAGATCGTCCTGTACGCCGGTGCCCAGCCCTTCACCTATCAGGGCTTCGTCGGCACCATCGCCACCGGCCCACACTGCGTCGCCCTGACGGTGCGAAACGACCTGTCGCACGTGACGACGGTCGGCGCCACGGTGGACGTCTTCGACGTGTCGCTGGTCGTGGTACCGGTGGGCAGCTCGCAGTACCTGCTCGAGACCCACAACCCGGTACTGTTCGGTCGAAGCACCTCGGCTGTAGGTGACACGCCGCTGCTCGCCTACGGCCAGCAGTCCGCCGACCCCGACGGGCACGACGTGGACTTGGCCTACACCATCGTGTGGACCCACGAAGATGTGGGCGACGGAGTCGTCCCCGCCTACGAATGGGGCCTGTGGGGCCGCATGACCGACATCGAGACGGTCCTCTACGAGAAGGTGACGCCGAGCGGCAGCGTCGTGTCGGCCTCCTACGACTCGTGCGGCTGCGAGCAGGCGCCGGTGTACCCCGACATCGTGCCGGACGACCCGGCCGCCGGTGGTGAGACCAACAAGCCCTACCCGGCCACCGGCTACTCGCCGGGACTCGGGGAGCACCTGGGCCTGCGCGACGCCACCGGGAACAACGACATTTCGCCGTCGGGCACCTCGAGCTTCCGGTTCCAACAGACGCTGGTCACCGGGCCCGCTGCCGGCCAGGCCCGCGAGGTGTCGATGGACCAGAACCCCTGGACGTTCCGGATCTCGGGTGAGGAGGTCGGGCGTGAATCGGTGCAGTCGACCGATGCCCACAACTTCCTGGCCGGTGTCTATCCCCAGTACCTGATCGTCGACATCGACGCTCATTCTGTCGGCACGTCGTCCATTGCCGTCGGTGTGCAGCTGTCAGGCGACCCGACGTGGTACAGCGATGACTACGCCCAGATGACGGCGCCCGCTCCCGCCTCCACGTTCCCCTTCTACAACGGCGGCCACGCCCGAACCGTCATCAAGCTTCCCCTGGGGTGGAACGGCACGCCCATCGTGGCCGTGCGCTTGGTGCTGAACGCCCCGCCGGGTGGACCTATCCCCAAGCTCGTCGGTGCACCGTCGATAGAGCTGATCGAGGTCACGCCGTCCTACACCGTTCTGTACCCATCGTTCCCGAGCCCGTTGGTGGTGGCCGGCACGCAGCTCGTACCTCCCGGGTTGATCCCCAGCTAGTGGTGGGGTTGCAGCCGGCTCCGGCCTGCCGGTGATCTCGACGTGATCCTGATACGACCGGCTCGGGCTGCTGACGCCGAGGCCGTCGCCGAGTTGCACGCCGAGAGCTGGCGCCGGCACTACCGAGGTGCTTACCTCGACTCGTACCTCGACGGCGACGTGGTGGCCGACCGCCGCGCCGTGTGGAGCGAGCGCCTGGCTGAGCCCGATGCCGACCGGTGCACACTGGTGGCCGTGGACGACGGCGAGGTGGTCGGCTTCGCCCACCTCGTCTTCGACGCCGACCCGACGTGGGGGTCGCTGCTCGACAACCTGCACGCCACCTTCCTCCGCAAGCGGTCCGGCATCGGGACCCGACTTGTGTCGGAGGTGGCCAGGGCTGTAATCGAGCGATCGCCGGCATCCGGCCTGCACCTGTGGGTGCTGGAGCAGAACACCGCCGCCCAGGCCTTCTACTCGGCGCGCTGGGGAACCTGCGTAGAGCGCGCCATGCGGGGCCCGTTCCCCGGAGGCGGTCACGCCCAGGCGCTGCGCTTCGCCTGGCCCGACCCTACGGTGCTGGTCGACGAGCCGAGCGCCGGCTCGGGCTAATCGAGGGGAGAGAGCTCCACCACCGGGATGACGCGGTCGGTCTTCTCCTCGTACTCGGCGAAGCCTTTGTAGCGCGACGCCTGCTCGGCGTAGATGCGGTCGCGCTCGCCTCCCGACAATGCACTGGCGTCGGCCTTGTAGGTGTCGGTGCCGAGCTCCACGGTTACCTCGGAGTTGGCCACCAGGTTGTGGTACCAATCGGGATTGGTGTCGGCGCCGGCTTTGGAGGCGAAGACGAAGCGCCGCCCGTCGAAGTCGAGATACATCATGGGGTTCACCCGCTCGTGGCCGGTGCGGGCCCCGGTGGTGTGCAGCAGGAGCACGGGCGCCCCTTCGAACGGGCCTCCCACGCTGCCCTCGTTGGCCCTGAACTCCTCGATGATCTTGGTGTTCCAGTCCTGCACTTCGCTCATGGGTACCTCCGGCTCCTCGAGCGATGCCAGGATGGCGCCGTGGAAGAGGCCACCCGAGCGCTGCACGACCTCTGGCGTGGTTTCGCCGAAGCCCATTGTCGAGGCTACTCCCCGCTCTACGAGCAGGTGGCCCTGGCCGTGAGCGCCGACAAGGACCTGCTCGAGCTGGTCCGCCAGGCGCCTCCGTCGGCCCATATGCCACCGGCGTTGCTGGCTGCCGTGCACTACCTGCTGCTGGCCGGGCTCGATCACCCGTTGGCCGACGTCTATGCCGGGCGCGCCAGCAGCGACCCGGGGCCACTGTTTCGCGACGTCTGCCTGTCGCATCGTGAGGAGGTGGCGGAGCTCCTCGCCACCCGTCACATCCAGACCAACGACTGTGGACGCTGCTCGTCCATCGGTGTGGCCCTCACCTATGTCAGCCGCCGCCTCGGGCCGCCGTTGGCTCTGGTCGACGTGGGCACAAGCGCCGGCCTCAACCTGCTGTGTGACCGGTACCGCCTCGACTACGGGTCGCACGGAGCCACGGGGCCCGAGCACTCTCCGGTCAAGGTGGAGTGCTCAGTGCTCGGAGGGCAGCCGCCGGTGGCAGCGCAGCTGCCGCCACTGGCCGCCAAGGTCGGCATCGACCGTTCTCCCATCGATCTCACCGACCCCGCCGATGCCCGGTGGCTCCTGGCCTGTGTGTGGCCGGACACCGGGCGTCTGGAACGCACCGCCGCCGCCATAGAGATGGGTCGCCAGGACCCGCCCACCATCGTGCGCGGCCGGGCCAGCGACGTACTGTTGGACACCCTCGACGCCCTGCCCGACACGCTGGCTGCCATGGTCACCACCACCTGGGTCTTCGGCTACTTCACCTTGGAGGAACGGCCCCAGTTCGTGGACATCCTGGCCGAGGCGGCGCGGCGTCGGCCCGTAATCTGGGTCAGTGCCGAGGCGGCCGGCACGGTCGGCGCTTTCGCCGACGTGCCGCTTCCCCGCCACGAAGAAGCGGTGTCCGACGTGCTCGGGCTCATGGACTTCGACGCAGGGGAGCCGACCCCGGAGCTCCTGGGTTTCGTCCAGCCCCATGGCCGGTGGATCGACTGGCGAGCCGGCTGAACCTCATCGCCGATGAACCCCGGTGAGCGCCTAAGGCTGGACCATGTCCCCAGGGGCCACGTCGCGGATATGTTGTGAGGAGCCCCACCTGTGGCCCTCTGGGTCCTCGGCCATGTAGGTCCGGTCACCGTAGAACTGGTCGGCCACCGGGCGCACGATCACGGCCCCGGCCGACGCGGCCGCTTCGAAGTGGGCGTCCACGTCGTCCACGTACACGTAGACCACCTGCGTGACCCCGCCGAGCCGCTTGGGGCTTCGATAGTCAGGGCCCGGGTTGCCCATCATGACGTTGCCCTTCCCCATCGAGAGCTCGGCGTGGTTGACGGTGCCGCTGCGGTCCTCCATGCGGAAGGTCTCGACGAACCCGAACGCTTTGACCAGCCATTCGGCCGTCGCCGCCACGTTCTCATAGAGCAGGTACGGCGTGATCTGCGGGGCGCCGTCAGGTGGATTGGCAACCATGATTCGACCTCCGGGGATCAAGCCGACGGTAGCGGCTGGCGGCCCATGAAGGCAGCCAGCCGCTCCCAGTCAGAGGCGTCGGGCGGGGCGGGGACCTCGTCGCCGAAGGGCGACCCCGGGCCGGCCAGGTTGCGGTACTCGGGCTTGAGCATGGCTCGCGCCCCTTCCAGCGCGGTCACGGCCAGCTCGTCGTCGAGCCGGTCGAGCTGCCCGGTAGCGCTGGCCAGGTCCCACGCGTGGGTGGCGAGCTCAGCCAGGTACATGTCGACCAACGTGGCCCCGGTATAGGCCTCACCCCACGGCATCGTGGTGGTGGCCGTGAGGCGGTCGTCCTCTGACCACGCCGCCTCGGCTGCTTCGCCGGCCTGGCGCAATCGGTCGGGGGCCTCGGCCAGCTCCACGTGGGGGAACTCGTCGCCGGTCGGGGTCTCTCCCCGGCCCAGAGCGGTGGCGCGGTTGGCCGCTCCGACCAGATGGTCGACGAGGCCGGCCACGTCGTAGTCGGGGCACGGGGTCGGGTCACCGAGCTGCGCTGGCCGGATGGCGTTCACGATGTCGGCGGCGTGGCCATAGGCCAGGAAGAAG
>DATKSG010000099.1:0-16106 GCA_035531775.1 Acidimicrobiales bacterium
CGCCACGCCGAGCTGCTCTACGCCTGTGCCTCGGCGGGGGCCACGGTGGAGATGATCGGCACCGAGATCCGCCATCTGGCGCGCACCGAGGTGGGTGAGGTCGAAGAAGCCTTCGGCGCCGGGCAGAAGGGGTCGTCAGCCATGCCCCACAAGCGCAACCCCATTCTGTCCGAGCGACTGACCGGCATGGCCCGGGTGTTGCGCGGCTACGTGCAACCCGGGCTCGAGGACGTGGCCCTGTGGCACGAGCGCGACATCTCCCACAGCTCGGTCGAGCGCATCGTGCTGCCCGATGCCTGCCTGCTCACCTACTACGTCCTGCGCAAGGCGGCCGGGCTCGTCGACGGGCTGGTGGTGCACAGCACCCGCATGCGGGCCAACTTGATCGAGGGATCCTTCGGCCTCGTCTTCAGCCAGCCCGTTCTCCTGGCCCTGGTGGCCTCGGGCTTGGATCGCGACAGCGCCTACCGTGTGGTGCAGCGCGACGCCCGCAAAGCGTGGGAGTCGGGGCGGGCCTTTCGCTCCGTGCTGGAGGAGGACTCGGAGGTCACCCTGGACGCCGCCGCGCTGGACGAGGCGTTCAGCCTCAAGCGTTCGCTGGCCCACATGTACCGATTCATCGAGGCACTACAGGAGGTGGAAGGGTGAGCCTGACCCTTGTACACAGTGGCAAGGTCCGCGAGCTTTACGCCGTGGGCGACGACCAGTTGCTCATGGTGGCGTCAGACCGCATCTCGGCTTTCGACGTCATCCTGGCCGAGCCCATCACGGACAAGGGCCGGGTGCTAACGGCCATGACCGTGCACTGGCTCGACGCCTTGGCCGACCTGGCTCCGAGCCACCTGGTGAGCGCCGACCCGGCCGCCATGCCGCCCGAGGCCGCCGACATCGAGGGCTTGGCCGGGCGGGCCATGCTGGTGCGCCGGGCCGAGATGCTCCCCATCGAGTGCATCGTCCGCGGCTACCTGGCCGGCTCGGGCTTCAAGGAGTACGAGCAGTTGGGGACGCTGCACGGGATGTCGTTGCCCGCCGGACTTCGCCACGCCGATCGGCTGCCCGAGCCGCTCTTCACGCCGTCGACCAAGGCGGCCGAGGGCCATGACGAGAACATCTCCTTCGACGAAGCGGTCGGTCTGGTGGGCAAGGAGGTGGCCACCGCGGCGCGCGACCTGTGCGTCGAGGCCTACCGCCGTGCGCATGCGGCGGCCGAGGCGCACGGCATCATTGTGGCCGACACCAAATTCGAGCTGGGCTTCATCGACGGACACCTGGCCCTGTGCGACGAGGTGCTCACGCCCGACTCGTCGCGGTTCTGGCCGGCTGACGAGTGGGTGCCGGGTACCGTGCCCCCGTCCTTCGACAAGCAGCCGGTGCGCGACTGGCTCGAAAGGCGCGACTGGGACAAGACACCACCACCACCGCCCCTGCCCGACGAGGTGGTGGCCGCCACCAGCCGGCGCTATGTCACCGCCTACGAGCGGATCTGCGGACGCCGGCTGGCCGACTGGTACGGGGCGGCCAAGTGAGGTTCGACGTCGTGGTCGAGGTGCGGCTGCGGCCCGGCATCGCCGATCCCCAGGGAGCCACCATCGAGCGGGCCTTGCCTGCCCTCGGCTTCTTCGGCGTGCAGGGCGTGCGGGTGGGCAAGGCCATCCGCTTCAGCGTCGAGGCCGCCGACGCGGCGCAGGCCACGGCCCAAGCCCAGAAGATGGCCGACCGCCTGTTGGCCAACCCAGTCATCGAGGACGCCGAGATCCGGGTGCTCGACGCCGCCACGCCGTGAGCGCGCGCATCGGCGTCGTCGTCTTCCCGGGCAGCAACTGCGAGCACGACGTGGTGCGGGCCCTGGCCGTTGTGGGCGGGGCCGATGCCGAGCTGGTGTGGCACGGGGCCACCGAGCTGCCCGGCCTCGACGCCGTGGTGCTGCCCGGTGGCTTCGCCCACGGCGACTACCTGCGCCCCGGGGCCCTGGCCCGTTTCTCCCCGGTCATGGAGGCGGTGGCCCGCTTCGCCGCCGAGGGCGGCCCGGTGGTCGGGATCTGCAACGGCTTCCAGGTCCTGACCGAAGCGGGCCTGCTGCCCGGCGCCTTGCAGAAGAATGCCGGCCTGCGCTTCCTGTGCACCACCACCCGCGTGGTCGTGTGCACGTCGCGCAGCGTCGTCACCGCTGAGGTGGCCCCCGGAACCGAGCTCGACATTCCCATCAACCACTTCGAGGGCAACTACACCTGCGACGCCGAGACCCTGGCCCGTCTGCGCACCGAGGACCGCATCGTACTGCGCTACCGCGACAATCCCAACGGCTCGGTGGACGACATCGCCGGGGTGTGCAACGAGGCCGGTAACGTGGTCGGGCTGATGCCCCATCCGGAGCGGGCCTGTGACCGGCTCACCGGTGCCAGCGACGGGGAGGGCCTGCTGCTCTCGCTGGTGGCGTCGGCTTCTCGGGTGATCAGTCGGCCCGGGTGATCCCGGCTTTGCTCAGCACGGCGGCGCTCACTCCCGCTGAGCGCCAGGCGTTGTAGCCGATTCCCTTGCGGGCGCCGTAGGACTTGGCCACGTTGACGAAGGCCTTCTCGAGGGCGCTCACGTCTTCGGCCACCCCCACCCGGCCCAGTTCGGCCTCAAGGTCGGCCTGCTCCTGCAGCAGGTGCAGGCGAGACAGGGCATCGGCGTCGGCCACCTTCTCCTTCACCACAGCCAGACGTCGGGCGACGGAATCAGGGGTGCGGCGTCGTCCACGGCGCGGGCGCTGGTGCTCGATGGCCTCGAGGTAGCGGCGCACCGCTCGTCCCTCTTCACGACCGCGCGCCAGCGCCTCTTTGTGCTGATCGGACATGGGTGCCCGCTTGGGGGATTTGGCGTTGGCCATGGCGACGAGTATGGCGTCGTACCGGTGTCTATGCAAAAGAAATACGGCCGCTCGTATTCTGCTAATGAGAGGCGCCCAGGGCTCGTCGTTTTTCGAATGTCGTGCCGGTGCCCGAGGCCCGGTGTCCGGGGCCCCCGACACAAGCCCTACCGGGCACGACCTGGACCGATACCGTCGAGCACCCGGGTCGTGGGGTCACCGAGAGCAGCCCGGCGCAGGGGGCCGAGGTGCCCCATTCCCGGTGGAGATGACGTGTAACCGTCCGGGTAGAGCGCTTCAGGCACCACGATGGGCGTAACCGAGTTGGAGGTGAATGCGCCGCCGGCGATCCGGCGGCGGGGCGGGGACGGCTGGGGGCGCGGACATAGTGTTCGCCATGCCCGATCCAGTGGTGAGCGACACGGCCCGACGACGCATGGTGGGGCTCCTGGTGGCGGTGGCGCTGGTCACGGTGGCCTACTGGGCGCTGTGGTTCTCGCACCGGTCCCTGGTGGCCAGCGAGACCAGCCCGGCCTACTACCAGTTCGAGAACGCCTTCCCGTTGGCCGACGGGTGGCTGGTACTGGCCGTGCTGGGCGCCGCCTGGTCGCTGCACCGCCGCCGGCCGGCTGCCATCGGATGGCTCCTGGCCGGCGGCGGAGCCGGCCTGTACCTCTTCTGCATGGACGTGCTCTACGACCTCGAGCACGGGATCTGGGCCAAAGGAGCTGGCGGGGCCGTCGAGCTGGTTATCAACGTGGCCACGCTGTCTATCAGCGCCGGGTTGTTGCGCTGGGCCTGGCGCCGGCGTCAGGCGTTACTCGGTCGGGCGGTACGGTGACGGACGTGGCCGTCGTCGAAGAGCCCCTCCATCGTGCCCTGGGGCTGACCGATGACGAGGCCCGTCGTATCGAGGAGATCCTGGGGCGACCGCCCAACCATCTCGAGCTGGCCATGTACGCCGTGATGTGGAGCGAGCACTGCTCGTACAAGTCGTCACGGCTGCATCTGCGGCGCCTCCCCGTCGACGGCCCCGACGTGCTGGTCGGGCCGGGGGAGAACGCCGGAGTCATGGACGTGGGCGACGGCATCGCCGTGGCCCTGCGCATCGAGAGCCACAACCACCCTTCGGCCGTCGAGCCTTACCAGGGGGCGGCCACCGGCGTGGGCGGGATCCTGCGCGACATCTTCACCATGGGGGCCCGGCCCATCGCTCTGATGGACCCGCTGTTCTTCGGCCCCCTCGACGACGCCCGCAACCGGTGGCTGGTCGAGGGCGTGGTGGCCGGCATTTCGGGATACGGGAATTCCGTCGGCGTGCCGACCGTCGGGGGCGAGCTCACCATGGCTCCCGGCTACTCGCGCAACCCGCTGGTGAACGTTCTGTGTCTTGGGGTGATGCCCAAGGAGCGCCTGGTGCTGGGGCGCGCCTCGGGGGTCGGCAACCTGGCCGTGCTGCTCGGGTCGAGCACCGGGCGCGACGGCATCGGCGGTGTGAGTGTGCTGGCTTCGGCCGGCTTCGACGATTCCGACAGCGAGGGCGGAGCCAAGCGGCCGAGCGTGCAGGTGGGGGACCCCTTCGAGGAGAAGCGTCTCATCGAAGCCTGCCTGGAGCTGCTCGACCGCCACCTGGTGGTGGGGATCCAGGACCTCGGGGGAGCTGGCTTGTCGTGTGCCACCTCCGAGACGGCCGGCCGGGCCGGCATGGGCATGGACGTCGACGTGTCGGCCGTGCCCCGGCGCGAGCCGGCTATGGAGCCCTTCGAAGTGATGACGTCGGAGAGCCAGGAACGGATGCTGGCCATCGTGACGCCCGATGACCTCGAAGCAGTGCACGAGGTGTGCCGACGGTGGGAGGTGCGCGCCGCCGTGGTGGGCGTGGTCACCGAGCCGGGGGCCGACGGCGTGGGCCGCCTGCGCATCCTCGACGCCCCCGACGGTGCGGTTCTGGCCGACGTGCCGGCCGCCTCGCTCTCGGACGACGCGCCGCTTTACGACCGCCCTCTGGCGCCACCGGCCGACCTGGCCGCCCGCCGCTCCGAGGCGCCGGCGCTCAGCGCCACCGACGACCGTGGCGACTGCGGCGACTGCGGCGACTGCGGCGAAGACATCATGGCCATGCTGGTGGATCCCACGTGGGTATATCGCCAGTACGACCACATGTTGTTCTTGAACACCGTCCGTGGCCCCGGTGGTGACGCCGCCGTGCTGCGCCTGGCCGCCCCCGGGCTGCCCGACAGCACCCGGGGACTGGCCCTGTCGACCGACTCCAACCCGCGGTGGTGCGCCCTGGACCCCCGCCGGGGCACGGCGGCCACGGTGGCCGAGTCGGCCCTCAACGTCGCCTGCGCCGGAGCCCGGCCGGTGGCCCTCGTCAACTGCCTCAACTTCGGCAACCCCGAGCACCCCGAGGTCATGTGGCAGTTGTCGGAGGCGATCGACGGCATGAGCGAAGCGTGCCGGGCGCTCGGAATCCCGGTAATCGGCGGCAACGTGTCGCTCTACAACGAGAGTGCGGGTGCCGACATCGACCCGACCCCGGTGGTGGCCGTGCTGGGGGTGATCGACCGGTTGGAGCGCCCCCCGCCCGGCCTCGGCTTGGTGGACGGGCACGACATTGTGCTTCTCGGTGCCACCGAGGCGAACCTGGCCGGGTCGCGCTGGGCGGTGGAGCGCAGGGGCCAAGGCGGTGGCACCCTCTTCTCCCTCGACCTCGGCGCCCAACAGGCGCTGCTCGGGCTCATGGTCGAACTGGTGGGTACCGCCGGCCTGCTCTCGTCGGTCCACGACGTGTCCGACGGCGGCCTGGGCGTGGCCCTGGCCGAGTGTGCCGTGAAGGGATCGGTGGGGGCGTCCTTGTCCGGCATCGACGGCCGCGGCGAGCTCTTCTCCGAGTCACCGGGTCGAGTGGTGGTATCGACCGGCCGGCCCGAGCAGGTGCTCGAGGCGGCGTCGCGTGCCGGGGTGCGCGGCACTGTGCTCGGCCGGGCCGGCGGCGAGCGCCTCCGCATCGAGGGCCTCGTGGACGTGGGCGTCGAGCAGTTGGCCGGCGCCTGGCGCCGGGTCCTGCCCGACGCCCTCGAGGCCTGAGCGGGCCCCTCACGCCCAGCCAGGCTGCTCAGCGGCGGCGCGCGGCCAGGGCTTCGAGGGCCGAGTCGGGCACGTGGAGATCGCCGGTGCCCACCCCGACGCTCAGGTCGGGCTTGAAGCTGCCGTGGAAGTCGGAACCGCCGGTGGCCACCAGGCCGACCCGTTCGGCCAGGCCCCTCAACTGGCGCCGTTGGTCGGGGCGGTAGCGGCCGTAGACGGCCTCGAGGCCCCCGAGCCCCTGCTCGGCCAGCTCCCGCACCACCGACTCGAGCGCCGGCGCTTCGAGACCCAGGCTCAACGGATGGGCGAGCACGCTCACCGCTCCCGAGGTGCGGGCCAGTGCCGCCACGTCGGCGGCGTCGAGGCGTCCTTTGGGCACGTAAGCCGGCCGGCCGTCGGCCAGCCAGCGGTCGAAGGCGTCCTCCACGTCTTCGGCGGCGCCCATGCGCACGAGGACCCGGGCGAAGTGGGGACGGCCCACCCCCTGCTCGTGGCCGGCCTCGGCCACCACGTCCTCCCACGACAGCGCCACGCCCAAGCTCACCAGGCGCTCGACCAGCGCCCGGTTGCGGGCCAGGCGGTCCTGGCGCAGGCGGTGCAGCTCGTCTTGCAGCGGCCCCTCGCCCGGCTCGACGAAGTAGCACAGCACGTGGAGCGAGCCCGCCGGCCGCCGGCCGCCGCCCAGAACGGGCTTGCGGCACGACACCTCGCACCCGGGCACGAGCACCACGCCGACCCGGGCCGCCGATGCCGTCGCCTCGGACAGCCCGTTGAGGCTGTCGTGGTCGGTCAGGGCCACAGCTGAGCACCCGGCCGCTGCCGCCAGCTCGGGGATGCGGGCCGGCGCTTCGGAGCCGTCGGACTCGTCGGAATGGGTGTGCAGGTCGATCACCGGCCGGACGCTAGCGGGGCGGTGTCTCGAACCGAGGGGGAGGCCCGACCCGGTAGGCTCTGGCCTGCGGTGAGGGAATCTTGCGGCGTCTTCGGCGTGTATGCCCCCGGCAAGGGGGTGGCCCAACTCACCTTCGATGGCCTCTACGCCCTGCAACATCGGGGCCAGGAGTCGGCCGGCATGGCCGTCGGCGACGGCGAGACCATCACCGTGGTGAAGGACATGGGCCTCGTCACCACCGTCTTCGACGAGCGGACCCTGTCGTGCCTGCCCGGGAACCTGGCCATCGGCCACACCCGTTACTCGACCACCGGCGCCTCTACCTGGCGCAACGCGCAGCCGGTGTACCGCTCGGTGGGCGGGGCCGGTTTCGCCCTGGGCCACAACGGCAATCTGACCAACACGGCCGAGTTGGCCGGCCGACTCGGCATGCTGCCGGGCGTGGTCGCCTCCGACAGCGATCTGGTGGCCGAGCTGGTGGCGTCGGCATCGCCTTTCTCGGCGCAGACCCTGCCCCTGGACCACGGGCAAGGCGTGGACGCCACCGGGTACGGCGACGGCGCGCTGGAAGCGGCGCTTCGGGAGGTGGTACCGCTGCTCAAGGGGGCTTTTTCCTTCGTGGTGCTCGAGGCCGACCGCATCATGGGCATCCGGGACCCCTCGGGGCTGCGGCCGTTGTGCCTCGGCCGCCTGGGAACGCCCGCCGCCCCCGAGGGTTGGGTGCTTGCTTCTGAGTCCCCCGCCCTCGACATCGTGGGCGCCACTTTCGTCAGGGAGCTCGAGCCCGGCGAGCTCGTGATCATCGACGGCACCGGCGTTCGCTCGGAGCGCCTGTTCCCCGACGACGAGATCGACCCGCACCTGTGCATCTTCGAGTTCGTCTACTTCGCCCGCCCCGACTCGCGCCTCTACGGCCGCGAGGTCCACGGGGCTCGCCGTCGCATGGGGGAGTTGCTGGCCGCCCAGGCTCCGGTGGAGGCCGACCTGGTCATGGGGGTGCCCGAGTCCGGGGTGCCGGCGGCCGAGGGGTTCGCCCGGGCCAGTGGCATCCCTCACGGCCAGGGGCTGGTCAAGAACCGCTACATCGGGCGCACCTTCATCACCCCGGGCCAGGCGGCCCGGGCCGACAGCGTCCGCCGCAAACTCAACCCCTTGCGCGACAACATCGACGGCCAGCGCATCGTGGTGGTGGACGACTCCATCGTGCGGGGCACGACCCAGCGCGCCGTGGTGCGCATGCTGCGCGAAGCGGGTGCCCGCGAAGTGCACCTGCGCATATCGTCACCGCCGCTCATGTGGCCCTGCTTCTACGGCATCGACATCCCCGATCGCGACGACCTGATCGCGGCACAGAGCTCCATCTCCGAGATGGAGGCCTTCTTGGGGGTCGATTCACTCGCCTATCTGACCCTCGACAGACTGGTCGAGGCCATCGACGCCCCAGGGGCCGGCTTCTGCTCGGCCTGCCTGACCGGCGTGTACCCGGTGCCGGTGCCCTCGGCCCAGCGCGTGGCGCTGGCCGAGCCTCGCAAGCGCCCTGCCCCGGCCACCGCCTGAGGTGCGCGCCACGGAGTCGGCCGCCGCATCGGCGCCGGCCACCTACAAAGCCGCCGGCGTCGACATCGCGGCGGGCGACGCCGCCGTCGAGCGCATCCGGGCTGCGGTGGCGTCCACGGCCCGGCCCGAAGTGCTGGGCACCATCGGCGGCTTCGGCGGGTGCTTCGCCTTCGACCCCGGGCGCTACCGCCGGCCGGTTCTGGTGAGCTCCACCGACGGCGTGGGCACCAAGGCGTTGGTGGCGGCGGCGGCCGGCGGCCATGGCACCATCGGCCTGGACCTGGTGGCCATGTGCGTGGACGACCTGGTGTGCACCGGCGCCGAGCCACTGTTCTTACTGGACTACGTGGCCACCGGGGCGCTCGACCCGCAGCAGATGGAACAGATCGTGGCCGGCGTGGCCGACGGATGCCGCCAGGCCGGTTGCGCGCTGCTCGGCGGCGAAATGGCCGAGCACGGCGATTCGATGTCTCGGGGCCATTTCGACCTGGCCGGCTTCGCCGTCGGCGTGGTGGAGGGCGACGACATGCTCGGCCCGGCGCGGGTGGCGGTCGGGGACGTGCTGGTGGGCCTGGCCTCCCCGGGTCTTCGTTGCAACGGCTACAGCCTGGCCCGCCATGTGCTGCTGGAGCGGGCCGGGATGGCGCTGGACGGGCCGGCGTGGGACGGCGCCGACCACAGCTTGGGTGAGGAGCTTCTGGCACCGTCGGTCATCTACGCCCCCCACGTCCTGGCCGTGCTCGGCGGCGTCGCACCCGGCGCCGTGCACGCCGTGGCCCACATCACCGGCGGCGGCATCCCCGGCAATGTGGCCCGGATCCTTCCTGACGGAGCCGACGCCGTGCTGCGCCGTTCGCAGTGGGCGGAGCCGCGCATCTTCGGGGAGATCCGCCGCCTGGGCCCGGTGGCCGAGGACGAGATGGAAGCGGTGTTCAACCTCGGCCTCGGCATGGTGATGGCCGTGGAGGCAACCGCCGCCGGGGACGTGCTGGCCGTCCTTGCCGGCACCGGCTGCCCGGCCAGTGTGGTGGGCGAGATCGTGCCGGGTGCCGGAGGTGCCGGGCGCGTGCAGGTGGAGGCACCTTGAGCGACACGAAAGCCTTGCGGGACCACATACTCGAGCACTCGGTGCGCACCGGTGACTTCGTGCTCAAGTCAGGACGCCGGTCCAACTGGTTCATCGACTCGAAGCAAACCGTGTGCCGCCCCGAGGGCATGGTGCTGGTGGCCGACGCCGTGCTGGAGCTGGTGCCCGACGAGGTGAATGCCATCGGCGGCCTAACCATGGGGGCGGATCCCGTGGCCTTCGTGTGCGCGGCGGTGGCCGCCACCCGTGGCCGGGCGCTCAAGGCTTTCAGTGTCCGCAAGGAGGCGAAGGACCACGGTGGGGGCGGCCGCATCGCCGGCGCCCTCGACCCCGGCGACCGGGTGGTGGTGACCGAGGACACCGTGACCCGGGGCACGTCGTTGCTCGAGGCCGTCCTGGCCGTGCGCCAGGCCGGCGCCGAGGTGGCGCTGGCTGTGGCCGTGGTGGACCGCGGTGGGGCGGCGACCGAGTTCCTAGGCGAGCACGGGGTGCCCTTTCGGGCGCTGCTCGGCGCTCCTGACCTGGGGTTCGCCTACGACGAACGCTGAGGGTCGGGTCCCGGCCACCGTCGTGTGGGTGCAGCGGGTTCCGGGTATCGATCCCGTGGCGGCCGCCGCCAAGGGCGCGTGGATCGCGCCCCGTGGTCGGGGGAGGATGGTGCGCGCATGGCCGAACTGACCACCAAGGAGCGGCCCGCCGCGCTGGCCGCTCGCTACCGGGAAGTGCGGGCCCAGACCGAGCGACTGGCCGCGCCCCTGTCGCCCGAGGACCAGACGGTGCAGTCCATGCCCGACGTGAGCCCGACCAAGTGGCACCGGGCTCATACATCGTGGTTCTTCGAGACTTTCCTTCTTGAGCCGGGCCTTCCCGGCTACCGGGTGCACGACCCGGAGTACGGCTACCTCTTCAACTCGTACTACGAGTCGGTGGGGGCTCGCTACCCCCGCCACTGCCGCGGCGTGGTGTCACGGCCCGGGGCGGCCTCGGTAGGGCGATATCGCCTCCATGTGGACGAGGCTATGTCGGCCTACCTCGAACTCCCCCTGCCGGCGGAGCGCTCCTGGTTGGTGGAGCTCGGAATGCACCATGAGCAGCAGCACCAGGAGCTGCTGCTCATGGACATCAAGCACGTGTTGTCGTGCAACCCCTCGCAGCCCGCCTACGTGCCCCCTCCCCCGCCGGGGGCGGGGCCGAGCCCGGTGCCGCCCGACGCCTCAGGCTTGACGGGGTCTGTGTCCCGGTCGGCCCCGTCGCCGCAGTGGCTCGAGCATCCCGGGGGGCTGATCGAGATCGGGCACCGAGGCGACGGCTTCGCCTTCGACAACGAATCCCCTCGCCACGGCGTGCAGCTGGTGCCCTTCGCGCTGGCCTGCGCCCCGGTCACCTGCGGAGAGTGGGCCGCCTTCGTGGCTGACGGTGGATACCGTCGCCCCGAGCTGTGGCTGTCCGACGGATGGGCCACCGTGCAGGCCCAGGGTTGGCAGTCCCCGCTGTACTGGTCACGCCTCGACGACGAGTGGTGGGTGTTCACCTTGCACGGCGTGAAGCCCGTCGACATGGACGAGCCCGTGGTGCACGTGAGCTACTACGAGGCTGACGCCTTCGCCCATTGGGCCGGGGCCCGGCTGCCCACCGAGGCCGAATGGGAGGCGGTGGCGGCTCCCGCGCCAGGGGGTCGCTTCCTCGAAGCCGCCGACACCGACCCGTTGCTGCACCCTCAGTCGCCGCCCGCACGGGGGGCGGCCCCCAGCCTGTTGGGTGAGGTGTGGCAGTGGACCTCGAGCGCCTACAGCCCGTATCCGGGCTTCCGCCCGGCCGCCGGTGCGGTGGGCGAGTACAACGGCAAGTTCATGATCAACCAGATGGTGTTGCGCGGCGGGAGCTGCGTGACGCCGGCCGGCCACCTGCGCCCGAGCTACCGCAACTTCTTTCCCCCCTCCGCGCAGTGGGCGTTCTCCGGGGTGCGCCTGGCCCGCGACGCCTGAGGTCCGATGAGCCCGAGCCGTACCCCCACCATGGACGTATATGTCACCGGCGACGACCTGCGCAGCGCCATGGAGCGCGACGTGCGGGCGGGCCTCGGTGCCCAGCGGAAGTGGCTGCCGCCGGTCTACTTCTACGACGACCGCGGCAGCGCCCTGTTCGACGAGATCACCCGGTTGCCCGAGTACTACCTGACGCGCGCCGAACGGCGGCTGCTCGAAGCCCATGCCCCGGAGATCGCCGAGCGCTCGGGGGCCGACACCCTGGTCGAGCTCGGTGCCGGCACCTGCGACAAGTCCAGGGTCCTGCTCGATGCCCTGACCGAGCGCGGCAGCTTGCGGCGCTACGTGCCACTGGACGTGAGCGACGGGACCCTGTGGACGGCGGCCACCGAGTTGGTCGACGAATACCCGACACTCGACGTCCATGCCGTGGTGGGTGACTTCCACGGACACCTCGGCCACATCCCCGCTGACGGGCATCGACTGGTGGCTTTCCTCGGCAGCACCATAGGTAATCTGCTGCCCGAGCAGCGCCGGCGTTTTCTCTTCGACCTCGACTGCGCCATGATCCAGGGCGACGCCCTGGTGCTCGGAACCGACCTGGTGAAGGAGCCGTCGCGGCTGGTGGCCGCCTACGACGACGCCGCCGGGGTGACAGCCGAGTTCAATCGCAACGTGCTCCTGGTGCTCAACCGCGAGCTGGGTGCCGCCTTCGACCCTGACCGTTTCGACCACGTGGCGCTGTGGGATCCCGTGGCTTCGCACATAGAGATGCGACTGCGTTCCACCGTCGACCAGGTGGTGCCCATCACCGCGCTCGACATGGAGGTGGCCTTCGCCGCCGGCGAGGACCTGCGTACCGAGGTGAGCGCCAAGTTCACACGCGGCGGCATCGAGAAGGAGCTCTTCGACGCCGGCTTCGTGCCGCAGGCCGTGTGGGAGGACGACGGGTTCCTCCTCACCTTGGCTGTGCCCTACTGCTGAGGCTCTCGAAGGTCGCGCACGGCGTCCTCCACCGCCCGGTGGAAGGTGGGGTAGGCGTAGATCATGCGGGCCAGCTCGTCGACCGGCACCGCCGCGTGCACGGCCAGAGTGAGCAGGCCCAGGACCTCTCCGCCGGTGGGGCCGGCCGAAGTGGCGCCCACCAGGACCCCGCGCCGGGCATCCTCCACCAGCTTGACGAAGCCGGCGTTGCCGGCTTTGTGGATCCAACCCCGCGACGACGACGGGATCTGCGACGAGCCGGTGCGCACTTCGAGCCCGCTGGAGCGGGCGTCGGCTTCGGACATCCCGACCGACCCGATCTCGGGGTCGGTGAAGGTCACCCGGGGCACGGCGTGGTACTTGGCACCGGGGCCGCCGCCGCCCAGGATGTCGTCCACGGCGATGGCGGCCTGGTACATCGACATGTGGGTGAAGGCCCCTTTGCCGGTGACGTCCCCCACCGCCCACACCCCGTCTGCCACCCGCATGTGCTCGTCGACGGGGAGGGCCCGAGCCGTGTCGTCGAGGCCAAGCGCGGCCACTCCGAGAGCGGCGAGGTCGGGGCGGCGCCCGGTGGCGGCCAGCAACCGTTCGCCGGCGATCGGCCCCACACCGTCGAGGTCGAGGACTATGCCGTCGGCGTCCTGACGGGCGCCGGTGATGCGGGCGCCGGTGTGGACGGCGATTCCCTCTTCGCCGAACACGCCGGCCAGCAGCTCCCCGGCCTCGGGCTCCTCCAGGGCCAGCAGACGATCGGCCGCCTCCACCACCGTGACGGCCACGCCGAAGCGCGAGAAGACCTGCCCGAGCTCGGCCCCGATGGCCCCTCCCCCGAGCACGGTGAGCGAGCGCGGCAGCTCCATGGCCTCCACGGCGTGGCGGTTGGTCCAGTAGCCGGTGTCCGATAGCCCGGGCACCGGCGCCAGCCAAGGGCTGGCCCCGGTGTCGAGCACGATGGCGCGTCGGGCTTCGAAGACCTCCCCCTCTACCTCGACCGCTCGTCTCCCAAGGAGCCGGGCCCAACCCCGCACGAAACGAGCCCCCTTGCCCTGGAGGCGCTCCACGGCCACCTGGTCGTCCCAGTCGTCGGTGGCCTCCTGGCGGATGCGCCGGGCCACCACCGACCAGTCCGGCGTCACCTCGCTGCGGCCGGCCATCCCCTCGATGCGTCGTCCCTCGGCCAGCAGGTTGGCGGCCCGGATCATCATCTTCGACGGCACGCATCCCCAGTAAGGGCACTCCCCGCCCACCAGCCCGCCATCGATGCCGACCACCTCCAAGCCGGCCTGGGCCAGGCGACCGGCCACCTCCTCGCCTCCGGGTCCCAGGCCCATTACCACGGCGTCGACGGGCACGGACATGGGCGTCACTCCTCGCTCGACGCCGCTTTGGACCGGCGGTTCACCGCCGCCAGGCACAGCGCCGGGCCGTTCGGGTGGTCATGGTCATCGAACGCCGTGGCGGTGACCTCGAAGCCGAAGTGCTCGAGCGCTCCGAAGATGTCGGCCCTCGTCATCCACGTGGTCCACGTGTCGAGGCCCCCGCAGAAGCCCTGCCACCCCAGTGAGGCCCCGTACTCGTGACGGTGCAGGGTGTGGGTGAAGCCGGCGGTCGTCTGCGACCGCGACGAAGGGAAGTTGGCGGCCAGCTCGGGGCGACGACCGAGGATGGCGCCGTCGTAGTAGTGGCTCCAAAGAAGCAGTCGGTCGCTCACCGAGCAAGCCAGCTCGAGCAGGGCGACGGGGTCTTGCTGGTGGTAGAGGACCCCCACGGCCAGGCAGAGATCCCATCGGTCCCCCCGGCTCACCGCGTCGCGCAGGTAAGCCATGAAGTCGCCACACAGGAAGTGAGCGGCGGGCATGCCGAGCACTTCCTTTACCACCAGGCAACGCAGATAGGCGCGGCGGTTGGCCTCGATGGCGGTGACTTCGGCCACCCCCATGCGGTCGAGCATGTAGCTGTGGCCCCCTTCCAAGGGGCCGAGCTCGAGCACGCGCATGTCGCGCAGGTTGCCGAATTGGCTGGCGGCCCAGGTGATGCGCCCGTCCTCGAACAGGTCGGCCCCGGCGCCAGTCAGGTCCTCGTAGGGCGGGGGCAGGCGCGAGCTCCACTGCCCGGCAAAGAGCCCGACGGCGCTGTCGGGCCCCGGCATGTCGCGGCAGAACGAATCCTCGACGAGTCCCCCGGGTGCCGTCGGTGCCGGGCCCTGGGGACCCGCTTCGGAGCCGCGGGGACCGATCGCCGACCGCAGCAGTGCCTGCACGGCCCGGCGGGCCGTGGCGGGCACACGGAGGCGAGAGTGACCGTCGTCGTGCACGGGCTCGATCATGCCCCGCCGACGGTGGTGGTGTTCAGAAACGCAGGTCGGCCAGCACGGCCGTGGCCCGGTAGGCGTTCTCTGAGCAAGGCCCGCTGCTGACGCCGGAGCCGGCCACCAGGCCGTCGGTGCACGACTGCAGCGACCCCGGGTCCCCCGCCGCAAGCGCCGGGTCATAGCGCACGTCGGGGGCCGGGCCCCCGGCGCCGAGGACCCAGGGGGTCAAGGCCAGGAAGCCGGGCCGGGGGCCTTCGAGCTGGGCCAGTGACAAGGGGTCCAGCGTCGAGCTGCCGTCGTCGGACGACGTGGGATCGGCGTAGGGGGTGAATGCTCCCGGCGCCTGGTACAGCGCCCCATTGCCGTCCCCCACGTAGTCGGAGGCCTGCGCCCTGGTGTCGGCGCGGGAGAAGATCGCACTCTGGCCGTCACCGGTCAGGTCGTAGAGGTTGCCCACCATGAAGGAGTTCACGGCGTAGTGGAAGCTCGGGTACAGCGGCGAGCCTCGGGCGGTGGTGGCTTCGACGTCGTACCAGGACGAAAGCATCCAGCCGAGCTGTTGCCATGCCGGCGGGTTCGAGCACGACACGGAGTAGGTGGACCAGCTGGCACACGGAGCCGTGCCGTCGTTGAACTCCGGTTGCAGCAGCACCGTGGCTCCCTGCTCCGACAGGCAGGCGACGTACGACGAGGCGTCGGTGCACGGACGCGGCGCGTCGCCGTGCTCGAAGGCGTCCAGGCTGATGGCGATGCCGAGCCGCACGCCGGGGACCGTCGCCGATTCCGGTGCCCCTACGTACTGCGGAAAGGTCGTGATGGTGGACGGGGGAGCGGGTTGCCATCCGAGCTCGGATTCGAGCGCCGTGAGGTTGACCTTGGGCTGCACCCCGTACAGCGTGCCGTCGGGGGCGAAGACGAAGGCGGCGTTGGACACGCTCGGCGTCACCGCCTCGTACACCCCCCGCACCCTGCCGGTGGCATATGCCAAGGACAGGTCGGGGTCGGCCAGGGCGGCCACGGCCCCGGGTTTCGTGGTGAGGCGCCACCCCGGGCACGAGGTCCAGCCGGGATAGCCGTTGGCGCTGCAGGCGGCCGCCGACTCGAGCACGGGCATAACGGCTCCGGCCACGACCGTGACGTGGTAACGCCGGGCCAGTGCCGAGAAGGTGTCGATGAAGGCGCGGACATAGGTGTCGGTCAACGCCAGGAAGAGAAACGACGCCGGCACCGCCGTTCCTCCGGCGGCGGTCACCGACACGGCGTGCTGCGCGGCACTCTCCAGTGCCACCGGGTACTTCGCCGCGTACCAAGCCAGAGGTCGCCCGTAGTTGGCGGCCACCAGTCCG
>DATKSG010000100.1:0-35881 GCA_035531775.1 Acidimicrobiales bacterium
CCGAGGAGTCCATGGCCAAGGTGGGGGCCATCGAGCCTGCGACCAAGCCCAAGAAGCGCCTGGCCGTCACGGCCTGACAGACTGGCTCAGCGCCGAGGATCACGGCGATGCCGAACTACACCACTCCGCGGGACTCGATCCTCTCGGCGAAAGCAAGCTCGAACTCGACAGGGGTAAGCCGGCCGAGGGGCGAACTCTCCGGCATCTTGCGCTACCTGACTCGTTCGACCCTGATCTCCTAGTCTCAGTCGTCTATGGCGGAACGATCGGAGTGGGACCTCGACGACGCACTGGCGCAGACCCTCCGATTCCTCACGCTGCAGCGAGCCCCCGGAGGATGGACCGGACAGCCACCCGAGTGGGCTGGTGACTACCTCTTCGGCGGTTTCGTCGTGGCGCAAGCCTTGGTGGCAGTGAGCCTGGATGCTCCGCTCGGTACGCGAATTCACTCGATGCACGCGTACTTCCTGCGTCCAGTCCGGATGGACGCCGTGGTCGACTACCAGATCAGCGATTTGCGCCAAGGGCGAAGCTTTTCAACGCGCCGGCTTCAGGGAACTCAGGGCGGCAAGCCTGTGCTCGAAATGACGTGTTCCCTCACATCCGACACCGACGGCGGTTACGTCTATGACCTGCCGGGGTCCTCGACCATTCCGACCATTGAGCACGGGACCGTCGAGCCAGGGCCTCCTCCCTGGGAGGCCGTCCGCCTGGGCCCGAGTCCCGCATCCACGGAGGGCGTTTGGGAATCGACCCATCGCATGTGGTTCCGCGTCCCTCGCGATCTGCCTGACGATGCCAACCTCCACACTGCTCTGCTCGGATTTGCCAGCGATTGGACCGGTGTGGGTGGCCGCCCTCGTCACTTGGAGGGTGATACCCAGGGAATGGTGAGCCTCGATCACGCGGTTTGGTTCCACCGTCCAGCTCGGGTGGACTCGTGGCACTTTTACGACGTTCATTCACTGGTCAATGCGGGTGGGCGTGGGCTGCTGCGCGGCGTCATGCGGAACCCCGATGGGCAGGTCGTTGCTTCAGTCGCCCAAGAGATGCTTCTAGCCGTGGTCTGATCTGGGCTTCCGCGGCGGCATCTGGAACGGGCGGTCGTCCACCGGGCCTGGGACTCAGGCTGAACCTGTGAAACGATGCCGCAATGGCCCAAGGGAACGCTGAGGTCGGAACGCCAGTCCAGAAGTCACTGGGATTGCACTGGAACGTTATCGACGACGGATCGGGTGCCATTGCGGTCGAGATGGACATACGAGACGACCTGCGAGGCCCGGCCGGGTCGCTGGAAGGTGGCGTCATATCTACCCTCGCCGACGTGGCGGGTGCTTCCGCAATCGGATTCGCAGTTGGGATGGTTGCCACAGAGCACATTGCCGTTACTTTCTTGGCGCCGGGACGAAAAGGGCCGGTGAGAGCGACGGGCACAACTTTGCGAATCGGAAAACACGATGGTGTAGCCGAGGTAAGAGTTGTCGACCTGGGTAACGAAGACCGACTGATGGCCGTTGCGCTAGTCACCGTCCGTATCCTTGGAGAACGGGCGTAGGCATGGTGACCACATGACAGCGTTTATCAAGTATGTGACCTTTGACTGCGCCAACCCACGGCGACTGTCGACCTTCTGGTCTGAAGTCACCGGGTACGCGCCCATAGACGCGGAAGACGACTTTGCTGCCTTGGCTGCCCCCGACGAACGTGGCGTTCGGGGAATCTTGTTCTGGCGGGTGCCCGAGCCGAAGGCAGCAAAGAGCCGAATGCATGTTGACCTCGTTTCCAAGAATCCTCAGGAGGAAATCGACCGACTCGTCAGGATGGGTGCCCAGAAGGTGGAATGCCGAGAGGGCAACGGCATGACTTGGACCGTCATGATGGACTGAGGGAAACGAGTTTTGCGTCGGCTGAGTCTCTGTACCGACCCACGCGATATGCCGGTTGCGAACGGGGTGTAAACACCGGTTGAAAACGGCAACGCGCATGGCCTGACCGCCACCGGTCGAAAACGGCAACGCCCGACCATCCCCGAACCTGCTCGACCCGCCCCAAAGGCTTCCCCCGAAGCCAGGGCGACGAGCCGGAACGGGGAAGAAGGGTGCGCACCGACATGGACCAGTGGACCGAGATCAGGCGCAAGGTGCTGGTGGAGGGCGCCTCCAAGCGCTCGGTGATGGCCGGGTACCGGCTGGTGCGCGCGCTAATCGCGCGGTCGCCGTCGTTCGCAGTAGTCTGTCCCCGATCGCACACTGGCCCTGACCAGCTATTTCACTTCGCCACCGTTCATGGCGATTCCCCTCGGTCAGCTTCCCAAGCTGAGAACGAGGGTTCGATTCCCTTCGCCCGCTCTCGATGTTTCCCCTGGTCCGGGATCCGGCCACGTGATCCCCTTTCCGTTCTCCTCCGGTCCATCGCGCGTCCATCGCGCGCCTTGTTGGTCGTGTCGGTCGTATCAGCGGTCGTATCAGCGGTCATATCGATCAGCTTCCTCGTCGTGAAGGCAGTGGAGGAGTTCCTCGACCGCCTTGTGCCGGCCAACGAGTTTCGTCTCACTCGAGCCGGCTAAGCCGCCCATTGGACGCGGGCGTCATGCCGCATTCATGGCGCATCCAGGGCATAGCGATTCAAGATCGCCGATCCCCAGAGGTTGTCCCGCTCGACCTTCGTGAGCCTCGCTGCGTCCGCCGCCTCCCTGCACTGGGTCCGGATTACCTCGAGTTGACCGTCGATGATTTCCTTGGCCTCGGCCGGGCTCAGGAGATAAGTCTCGGCGTGCGGGACGCAGCCGGCGAGCTGGCTCATCTGATAGCCGTCGCGGCCAATGGCCATCGCCTGGCGGGCTTCGCCGCCGGTCCGGACGATCGGGGTCAGGTCGTAGGCCGGGGTGAGCTCCAGCAGCTTCCCGTCCCAGAGGGCGGAGTGGTTTCTGGCGTGGTCGTCGGTGTTGCCAATGCAGATGTTGAAAACGATGCGGGAGAACAGCTCTCGTAGCGTCGTCTTGGCGTTGACGAAACGGGCCCGGATCACATCGGCAAGGTCGTAGTAGGTGGCGTAGCGACCGCTTATCTCGTCAAGCTCGAGGATCGTGAGCGCCGAGACCATCATCCGGCGCTCGCCGGGCACAGCGGTCCGGTCGAAGCGCTCGGCGATGAGGACGTCGCGCCCGAGGCACTCGACCACCTCAGTATTCGCGACCGTGAGCCCAACCCGGCGCGCTAGCTCCAGGGCCAGGCCCTCGGCCTTCACGACCGGGTAGCGGTCGTCCACGGACGAAAACTTGGCCACGAGCTGGCGACCCTGCTCGTCGACCAGGGTCGCCTTCGGGCGGGCGCCGCCCAGAGTCGAGCCGCCTAGAAGCGCCGCGTCCAGCTCGGGGGACAGGGGCTCACCGGCGTCGAAACGCTCGGCGGCGGTGAGCAGCTCCTCGAGCGTCCCGCCCGACTCCCGGGCCGCGTACTCCTCGGGGCTGGCCTGGAAGTCAAGGGCGCCGGTGCGGTTGGAGGCCGACTCAAGCAGGTAGGTGAGCACTCCAAGCTCCGCCGGGTCGTCCTGACGGCGCGCCCGGTCGAGCAGGCGGTGCATGAGGACGCGCTGGCCCCACGAGTCCGGCCCGGCGTCCTGGATGACGCCGGCGACCCGCATGCCCCCCGGCGGGCGCTGACGGCCCGGCTGGAGGGGCAGCTCGGGCAGGTAGAGCGCAATGGCGTCGGAGCGCTCCAGGTAGCCGCGGCCGTAGGTGAACTCGAGGAGCTCGCCGGCGGGCTCAAGGACCCCGGCCACAACCGGCTCGGTGGCCCCGGGCAGCCAGGCCCAGACGTAGGCGCGGGCGGGCTCAGAAGGCATCGTGGGCCGCGGCCACGGGCTGGCGGACCCGCGCTGGCAAGAGCGCCAGGCGCTCGCTGCTACGGGTGGTCAGCGCGGAGAGCTCCTCGCGGGATGCACCGAAGAGGGGGATGCCCAGCAGCGTCGCCACCTCGAAGGCCGTACCGAGGGCCACGGTGGGGTCACCGCGCTCGACCTTGCGCAGCGTCACCACCGAGATCCCGGCTCGCTCGGCGAGGTCCGCCGCGGTCCAGCGCCGGGCACGCCGGGCCCGGGCGATCTCGAGCCCGAGGAGGCGGGCGGCCTCAAGTGTGGCGCGAGAATGAGTGTGTGGCTGGCGCATGATCTCCCTCGCTTGACTGATAATAAAATAGCAGTTAGAGATCTAAACGACACTATACCGGCGCTCAGAGGCCCTCAGTGCTCATTGTCAGGGTGCGACGGCCGTTGGCTCACCGAGGCGGGCAAGGAGCGCCTTGAGAAGCTCCAACAGGGCGCCGCCTGAGCAGCCCGACCCCGCCGTCGGTCAAAGAGCCGCCCCTCGGGGCGGCTCTTTCGCGTAACAGCAGTCCCTGTTCGGCCCCTGTGGGCCGGTCACTGCGCACGGCGGGGCATAGTCATCGCTCGACCTAGCCACGCTGCTCACCACCACTACCAACCTGCCGGCCTTTCAACTGACCGTGACCCTGCTGCCAAGCCTGCTCGACTTCTATCTGATCGTGTTCATCTACCTCACCATCTTCGTGATCATCTTCGTAATCCTCACCGTGGAGGCTGACCTTCACGATGCCCGGGAGCTGACAGGGAGCCTCGTAGACATCCTTATGGTTCCGGGCGCTCCAGACGCTCCAGCTCGACGAGCGCCACTGCCGAGCGCCACCTCTTACTGCGTCGGGCCCGAGTTCTTGGCCCGGTCCATGGCGCATCCGGGTCCGTTCGTGGAGGTTCGCCGTCGTTGGCCCGCTCGCTGACCTGCCGTTCTGGTTCGCCGGAGGTCGCTGGTTCAGCCTGGACGATTATCCCAAGCTGAGAACGAAGGTTCGATTCCCTTCGCCCGCTCTTCGAGTCCTAGTCAGAGGCATCGCGTCGATAGCGGCCTGACCCACCATGGCGCATCCATTGCGCACTTGTTGAAGCAGTCGCGTTGTCACTCGACACGTTGTCACTCGACGAACGACTGTACGCTCGACCGCCAATGGCGCCGACAATCCTTCGCTGCACGGCCAAGATCCTGAAGCTTCTCGGACCCAGCGCCTTCGATCCTGCGGCATCCTCGATTGCCCCGCACGACGATGACTGGTACTTGAACCTGCTCTGGCTCGATGGGCGCAAATGTGCCCTCGTCACCCATGCAGGAACCCTGTTCTCCGCATTTGCTCCCGATGTGAAGGTGCACGCCCTTCGCTCTATTGGGAGCTTCACCACGAATCTCATCGAACACGAACTCGAGTCAGAAGGGCTACCACTCGACGCGTTCGGTCGGCTCGACCCTGGTGATATCCATATCGCGAAGACTGCCGATCGAAGGGTTCTGGGTTGCATGAACGACATGGGCCACATGTGTCGCTTCGCCGTCGCGGATGCCGGCAGTCTTGAGCGTTGTGACGTCGGGGCGATTAATCGTCGCCTTCGGAGGACGATCCTTGGTCCCCTCGGCTCCACCTACCCAATCGAGCTTGCCCTCCAGCGCGCGGGGGATCTTGGCACTTTGCCCACAACGGTTCCTTCCGTATCGGACGCGTGCCGGGACTGCGGCGCTCCCGATCCCCGGGTCTCGATCGATGGGGATCACCTGTGCAATCGGTGCGCCGACAGGCGGATTGCCCGCCACACCGGCTATCCCGAACTACCCGATCCTCCGGCTCCGATCGTTCTCAGCGGCGTCGACGGCCGACCCATAACACTTCGCTTCCGCGTTTGGCGGGCCCCCACTGGCATCGAGATGGAACTCGAGGACGCTAGCCTCGAACCCCGTCAGGGCTTCCACCTGGCCGTTCTGGGTCCCCACGACGCCGACATCGCGGACTTGGAGGCTCGCCTCCGCCTGATGGCCAAAGAGGAACTGGAGAGGGGTTACCTAGTCCCGAACAAGCATCGGGCGGGCCTGGTGCTGGCGGAGGCACACGACGAGCTGCGAGGAAGGTTGGTCTGGCACGACGGCTGCGAGGTCGGTGCGCCATACGACGTGGTCGTCGACGGGCGAACGCTCAGCTGGGAAGAGCTCGGCCAAGCCCTTGAGGCGTACGAGAGCTGGCGGTTCACGTTGCGCCTCGAAGATCCAGCCGACGACGTCCGCCCCGACGCCACGGTGCTCCCTCTCCGCGGGGGTCCAAGGACGCCTCGCGGTAGCTCGTGAATCAGCGACCGCTACTACTCGGCCGCCGAACCGTGCAGGATCTCGAGCAGCTGGGCCGTTGACGCCGTGACAACCTCGCCAGTTCCGTTCCACAGGGGCGTCCCGAAAGGCAGGTGTGCGCACAGGCTCGTGGCAACCGACATCGTGCGATCCGCTGCCGAGCTCCATTTCGCCTCGATGGCCAGCCGGCGCAGCTCGGGTCGTTGGCCGTGCATTCGGTCGGCCCAGCGGCGAAGGGGAGTCGGCCCGGGGATCCGGTTCGACTTGTGACCGTTGCAGGTCGAGTGGGCGGCTACGAGGTTCTCGAGGGCATCGTTGGGCCATCGGGCCCACGGGATGAAATGGTCGATGGCAGAACGATCAACATCGAGCCTCGCGTCGCAGTAGAAGCAGGCGCCGCTCTGTAGCTCCCCGAGCCCACGCCGAAGAGCAGGAGGGAAGGTTGAGCGCTCGGTCCCGAACAGGTGACGCCGCAGATCGTCCTCGACCGGCGTCACACCGTTCAGCTCGGCCACCATGCGCACCCAGTGTGTCTCAACTAGGGGTCGCACCAAGGGCGCCAAGCGAACGAGTTGGTCCGGGGCGCCGGCGCGGAAGCGGACCGCGTCAACTCCGAGGCGGCGAAGTTGCCGCAAGGTCACACTCTCCGTCCAATCGACGTCGTAGATGAACGGCTGCGCCACGCCGTCGATGACCTGGAGCCGCAAGATCGGATAGCGGGCCACGGTGAGCTCCACCTGATCGAGCACGCGTGAAGCTCGCTCCGGGAGCGCTCGCTGCACTGACTCCCACGAGGTAGCAGTTGGCGCTTCGCTGCGAATCGAAGCCAAGGCGCTCAGTATTGAGGCCGCTTTATTGGTGATCTGGCGGAGGTTGATCGCACCGTTGGGCGCAGGGAAAGGCCGGAGTTGTTGCCAGTAGAGCCTGGCTACCAAGTCAGCCACGACCCGAGTGCTCACCGTCAATGGCGTATCGCCCGGCACCGTTCCGGACTCGGCACAACATTCGGTTAGAGCCACAAGGAGAGCCAACTTGTAGGTCGCCGTGCGGCGGCCCTCGTCGATCACTGCTAGGAGACGCTCGGCGAAGCCTGGAGCGTCGAGGTCTCCTGCGATGTCAGCCGGCGTCTCTGAACCGCTCATAACGCTCTTCTACGAACTGGGGTCCTGGCCGGTGCTCCGGGCGTTTCGGAACAATCAGACGTTCGCCATGGCACTCTTGCAGGCCGTGGCGAAGCATGGGACCGTCGGTCTTCGTCAAGATGTCATGGCGGACCTCCACCACGAGGTCGGGGCGGATCCCCAAGATATTGCGATCGAAGGCGGCGTGGTGGATCTTGCACAGCGAGAGCCCGTTAGGCACGACAGGCTCGCCCAGGGGGTCGGCGTCCGCCACGATGTGGGCGGCGTCGAGCAAGTCACCCTCCTTCAGCCGACAGATCGCACAGGTCGTCCGATAAGCGGCCAGAACCCGGCTACGAAAACGAGTCTGGTGAAGACGCCTGCGCACTTGCTGCGTGATGTACGCGCGCCGGGCTTCATCGATGACGAGGGGCTTCAAGTCCGGACCGAGAACATCATCGACCTCAAAGGCGACGGTGAAGGTCAATGATCCCGGATCGTCGCCATGCACGAACACTGGCCAGAACGGTTCGTACATCCCCTTGGCCACCCCCGAGAGCCAGATCAAGGGGATCGATTCGGCCCATGCCTTGCGAAGGCCCAGATTCTCTCGGTGCATGAGGTCGTCGCCCCGGTATCGATAGCGAAGGAGACCGTCTGGACCGACTTCGTCCTCATAGGGCCGCGAGCCATCCGTTCGCTCGGCTGTGGTCCTGATCGATAGGGGCACGTCCATGCCCGCCGGGATGAAGATGCCCTGCTGGGCGACCAGATGGACGATCCGGCTCCTGAACGAGAACCCGCTGGCAAGGATCCGGTAGGGCACCACGTTGCCGAAATTCTCCGTCAGGTGTCGGAGGTGGGTAAAGGCCGCCCTGCGGATGAGCTGATCCATGTCCCGGTCCATTTCAACGACAACCTACGGCCCGATGGAGACGACCGCCTCGGTCCCAGGGCTACGGGGTGGCGAACAATCGCCGGAGCTCATCGGCGAACTGTGGCACCCCGGCTCGATCGAGCCGGAGGATCAGATCCAGAGCCGTCAGCGGAGGTGCCTTGGAATGTTCTGCCTGCTCCCGGATGATCTCCTGGACGATGCCCGGGCTGAGGTCGAGCTGATCGAGCAGGACATTGCCTCCACGCCTGACGGCTACGGCTACTGGTTCGTCCCATCCGACAGCGGCGTGTTCAGCTTCGGGACCACCGCCGTCGACGGATCCCTGGGTGGCAAGAGCCTCAGCGCCCGTGACCGCCTGTTGGTTGCCATCGCGTTACAGCAAAATGGCCAAAACTCAATGGACGTGGCGCCGAGCGGTATGGCGTCAAGCGGAAGCCGGCAGCGACTCGTACTCGAGGACTCCTAGTCGTTCGAATTGCTGGCGCACATAGGGGGTGAGCAATCCGATGCGCTTTACGTTGGGCACTACCTTGGAGAAGAGCATCGATCGGAACTGCCTCTGCAGCGGGTTGTCTCGCACGAACTGCTCGCACTGGTCTACGGGCAGACCCAGGCGTTCCCAGACCTCGCGTTGGAGGAACCGGTCTCGCATCAGCTCGGCCGCCTCGCATACGAACTCCTCGCGGTCGTGCCGTTCGTGGGCTGGCATGTCGTCATAGAGACCGGAGAGCGAGGCGATGCCGAACGCGACATGACGGGCTTCATCGGCCATGACATGGGACGTGATTTCGCGCAGTAAGGGCTCCTGGGTAGTCTGGTAAATGAAACCAAAAGCGGCAAGTGCCAGGCTCTCGACCATGATCTGCATGCCGAGATAGGTCATATCCCACCGGCTGTCGGTCAGCAGGTCCTGGAGCAGCGCACCGAGGTGGCGGTTGATGGGGTACGTGCGCTCGAGCTTGTCGGCCAGGTAGCGCGCATAAACCTCGACGTGGCGGGCTTCGTCCATCACCTGCGTGGCGGCGTAGAGCTTGGCGTCCTCGTCAGGAACAGTGTCGACAATCTTGGCGGCGGCGAGCAGGGCCCCTTGCTCGCCGTGGAGGAATTGAGACACCGTCCAAGCTTGAGACTCCCATCCGATCTCGGCGAGCTCGTCGTCACCCAGGTGGGCGAAGGGCGATCCCGGGGCGTCGCGCAGCATCTCGACGGTCGCGGCGTCCGAACGCAGAGGGTCGACCTCGAGCGACCAGTCGATGTCTGTCGCAGCGTTCCACTGGGAACGCTTCGCCTTGTCATAGAGGCGCACCAGCCGTCGGTCGTCGTGGGTGTAGTCCCAGGAGAAGACTGCGGGGAAGCTGACGGGGACGCTCTCACACTGTTGCGATACGAATGCCTCGGTAGACCGCATGGTCGGCACCCTTCTGTAATGAGTACGAAAGTATACGTTTAGTGATAGGATACATATTGGCCCAGCGTCTGCGCAAGTGGCCCTCCCACGTGGCCCGGACCCGATCAACGCCCCTCGTCGGGGCGGTGGGTGCTGGCCGCCGCCCCAGAGTCCCCGACCATGGGTTGTGTTGGGTGTGCTGGGTCGGTCAGGCACCAGCGCACTCGCCGGGGCCGACATCTACGACGTAGGGCGCAGCCTCGCCCAGGTCGACGTAGAACTCGCTGTCCTCCTCGGGGTTGGGGAAGTGGTCGAGGGTCTGCAGCTCAGTGGCGATGGACTGGACACCCCCGACCCTCGTTAGCCAATCGCCGAACCGCTCGTTGGGACCGTGCTCGGCGACAAAGCGTCCAACCACCTGCACCACGGCTTGGGCCGTGCGTCGTGCCGGGAGGCGAAGCACTTTCGTGGCCATACCCCGGCTACTGCCGCCGAGCAGCAACTGGTAGCCAGGGGCCGGTTGGTCGTGGGCTCTGCGCTCGACGCCGAAACAGCCGATGTCGGCCAGGTGGTGTTGACCGCAGGAGTTCGTGCAACCCGAGACGTTCACCCGCACGCCCGGCGCCTCGGCCAGCCCTGCCTCTTCGAGCGCCCGCCCTATGGCCGCGGCCAACCCCCGGCTCTGCGTCACGGCCAGGTTGCACGTGTCTGCCCCTGGGCAGCTGACCACGTCGCGAGCCAGCCCAGCTCCCGGTTGGCCCAGACCGACGGCCGTGAGGCCCTGGTGGAGCGCACCAAGCCGGCCAGGAGCGAGTCGCCGGAAGACGAGGTCCTGCCGGTTCGTAAGGCGCACCTCGGCACCCAGCGTCCGTTGCAGCGCCCCGAGCGTGCGGAACTGCTCGGCGGTGACGTCCCCGAGGGGAACCCAGACATAGGCAGACACTGTGCCGTCGCCAGCACCGAGGACAACGTTGGCTGCGGCCCAGCGCTCGAAGCCCGAAAGGCCAGCGTGGTCCGCTCTGCGCTCTGGGTGGGTGGCGGTGTCCTGAGTGACGCCCGGTACCCGGACCTCACCGCGCGACCGGGTCGGTTCGTCGCCGCGTGCCCGGACAACTGCGGGGAGGCCGTCGACCCACGTCACAGAGGCCATGAGCAGGTCGCGCTCGCGCAGCACCCGGTCCCGCAACTCGTCGATCCCCATGGCGCCCACCAGCCATTTCTGGCGGGCCCGGAGCTTGTTATCACGATTGCCGTAGTGGTCGAACGTCCGTACAACGGCCTCCAGCGTGGGCAGCAGCAGCTCTCGTGGCGTCAATGGCTCCAGTGGCTGTGCCTGGCGCGGGTTGGCGGACAGACCACCGGCGACGAGAACCTGAAACCCTCGCACGAGGGTCCCGTCCGGTCCTGGTCGCGACACGGCGATCACCCCGACGTCCTGGCACAAAGCCAAAGCACAGTCGGCGCCACAGCCCGAGAAGCCGATCTTGAACTTCCGGGGCAGGCGCTGAGCGTAGGCGTGGCGTAGGAAGTGTACGAAGCTGGCCTCGGCCCAGGGGCTCACGTCCAGTACCTCCAAGGGGCAGGCACCGGCCAAAGGGCATGCGGTCACGTTGCGCACGGTGTCACCACAGGCCTCGCGAGTGGTCAGCCCGGCTTCGGCCAGCACACGCAGCAGCGCGGGGGTGCGGCCAAGCTCGACGAAGTGGAACTGGACGCACTGGCGGGTGGTGAGGTGTCCGAAGCCACGCGAAAACTCCGAGGCAACGGCACCGAGGCAATCGAGCTGGTCGGCGGAAAGAGATCCGAAAGGCGCCTTCACCCGCACCATCATCGACTCACCGCCCTGGCGCTGACCGTAGATGCCGTTGTTCAGCCGGACGATGCGAAAGGCCTGCTCGTTGAGCTCGCCGCGCCGGTAACGCTCGAGCAGCTGAGCAAACCGCTCGACATCGGCCACGGCGGTCGGGGGGGCGACGGTGGGGACCATCTCGATGGCTGGCATGGCTGAATCCTACAAAAGTTGACCTACTAACTCAACATTTATTCCTAAACTATGGCTTAGGCCTGCCAGCCGCCACCGCTCGGTCGGGATCCCCATGGCCGCGACGTGGGTCCCGAGCAGTGAGAGGCCTTGGACCACCTCGACGACCACGCAACCGCAGAAGAAGTTCGTGCGCTCGCCAGCCACGGCGAACACGAGGGTCTTCCCACCGCACTCGGGACGCTCCTCGATTGGCACCGGTGCGAATACGCTCGTTGATGCGATTGTCTGGGAGCGGTCCAACACGGCGAGTCGACCGGCCAAGGGCAACACCGGGTCCGTCGGGCTTCGCACCTCCTTCGAGGTGGTTGGCTTTGTGTCCGGAGGGCCCCTTGATGAGCTGGCTAAACGCTTGTCATGGCTCGATTCCCGCCATCACCCTGCGGTCCTCGGTAGTCTCGACCACGCCGCCGGGTCGCAGAGCCATGTCGAAGCGCATCCATAGCGCACCGATCAGCTCGCCCACCCCGACGCGGTGGATGGGGTCGATGGCCGAGGGGGAGTCGAACGTGATCGACGCCGGCCCGCTGAACGCGAGCGGCTCGCCACCGGCGCCCTTCGCCACGAGCACGTCGCTGTACCAGCGCACCAGCTCGACGATCGCCGGCTGACCGGGCAGGGCCGGCGACTGACGCAGCGAGTACATGGGCACCCCGGCCGGTGCCACGACACCCAGAGCGTCCGGCTCGGCTCGGTCGGTTGGCTTCATGGTGAAGGTGAGAAGGCGCTTGCCTGCAGGTCGCTCCATGGTGCCCTGTAGGACGTCGCAGTCCCGTTCGAGGCTGATCCGAGCGAGCTTCTTGGGTGCGCCTAGCACCTCGCGTCCTGCAGCTAGCGCGGCGTCGTTGGTCACGTAGATGTAGGGCACGTACATGCCGAGCTCTCCGTCGGGGCCGACGACCTGGATGAGCGACACGACTTCGTGGTAGGCACCGAGCGTGCTCATGGGGTAATCGGCCACGAGCAGGGCACCGAGCGCGGGGGTGGCGCTCAGGCGCAGCCCCGTCGGCAGGAGCCCGCCCACCTCCCCGGCCACGGTGAAAACCGCGGCCAGGGCCTCGCATCCCACGTACTGAACGCCCCGCTCGGCGTCGATCTCGTAGAGCGGCGAATCGAACGGGATCCCGGTGATCTTCACCATCGGGCCATCACCTCCTCGGGCCGGTAACGGTCCTCCTCGTAGTGGGCGACGATGTCGGCGGCAGCATCGAGCGCAAGAACCTCCAAGGTGCCGTCCTCGATGATCAGCGACCGGGCATCGCGGAACAGCTTCTGGATCGGTGCCCCGGCGCTGAGGCCGATGGCGCCATGGATCTGCAGGGCATCGTTGGCCACCTCGAAGGCGATGCGCTTGGCATAGACCTGGGCGGCGCGGGCGTGGCGGGGAAGCGCCATGAAACCCGACGCGATGTCGGCCGCCTGCGTTACATGGGCCATGACCTGGCGCACATAGGCACGGGCCGTCTCGATCTTCTCGAACATCCCATACAGGGTGAGAGCCACGTTCTTGTGCTCAGCGATCGGCCGGCCTCCCTGGACGCGGGTCCGGGCGTAGGCCAGTGCCTCCTCGAAAGCAGCGCGCGCCACACCGACGGCCATGGCACCCACCCCGGCACTGGTGAGACACAGGAGCTGGTCCAAGAAGACCGGGTAGAAGGGTCCGTCACCCACCACGACGTGGTGTTCGGGAACACGGACGGCGTCGAAGAAGAGCTCCCCCTGAGGATCGTCGCGCGCCCCGAGCATGTCAAGCGGCGGACCTCGTCGCACGCCGTCGGAGTCCAGCGCCACCACGGCGAAGATGCCGTGGCGCATGTCGGAGCTCGAGCGGTCCTGGGCGTGCAGGGCACAGTGGGTGGCCACAGGGGCCGAGCTCACCCACCCGGCTTTCTGCCCCGATATCACCCACCCTCGGTCGTCGCGGGAGGCAAGGACCTGCCCGGCCCCGAAGCGCGCCGCGTCGGGGTCGCGCACGAGGCCGAGCGCGTCGCTGCCGTGGTCGGGCTCGGTCACCGCCCAGCACCCTCGCAGCGCGCCGGTGGTGTCCTCGGCCCACGGCACGAGCAGCTCCTGCTGGAGCTCCCGGCTGCCGAAGCTGGAGATGAGCACGAAGGGCAACATGTCCACACCGAAGGCGCTGGCCAGGCCGAGGCTCGCCCACCCGAGCTCCTCGAAGACGACTGCCCGGCCGATCGGGCTGAGTGGAGGTTCTGGCCCGCCGTGCTCGGGCGGCAGCAACAACCGGTGGTAGCCCAGCGCGTGAAGCTCGCCCATGACGCTGAAGTAGGGCGAACCGGCAGTGACGCGCTCGGGCGCTGTCATGGCGTCAAGCGCCACCCCCGCCGGGCGCACCACGTCGCGCGCCACTCGGTGCGCCTCCTCTTTGAGGAGATGCTCGTCCTCGGTCAATGCGCAGAGTTCCGCGTAGGCCATGAGACTCCTTCACACCGTGGTTGGCATCTCGTCGTCCGCGGGCTGTCAGGCAGGCTCGCCGGATGTCCGACATCGGACGGCAAGCGCGTCCTGTAGCGCATCGAGCACCGAGCCGACGGTGAGCGGGGAGCGAATGTGTCGGCAGCCGGCGGGCAGTGACCTGAGCCGGGCCGTGTCCTCCGCCGAGGCGCCCACCACCACCGGCGTGTCGGGGTGGTGCAGTACCTGGGCCTCGAGCACCGCCCGCCACGGCTCCACCGGTGACCCGAGGGCCGAGAGCACCACGTCGGCTCCGTCCATCAATGGGCAGAACCCTCGCGTGACAAGGGGGCAGGAGTGGCCGCGGGCGCGCTCGGGACCGGGACACCAGCTCATCGCATACCCCGCCCCTCCCAGTGCTCGCCACAAAGCCAATGCCTCGGCCCCGTCGGGGACCTCGACGAGCACTCGGGGGCGCGCATCGGGCCCGACGGACTCGTGGTCGAAAGGTGGTGGCGCCCACTCAGCGGCATGATCCCGTCCCAACTCGGCTCGTGCACGGCTCATGGTTGGCTCCTACGGCTGTTCGTTTGCCTTGTCCCTCCGGCGCTAAGTGGTGGACAGGGCGGCGGCGAGGCGCTCAGGCGCCGCGGCGCCGCGGGTGGCACCAGGAGGACTGGCCCAACGGACCGGAACGTCAGGTTCATTCGAGTAAGTATAGTAATCTACTTGACGTTGTGTCAACCACAGTTCGTCCATGGGGTGCCGCATTTTCGGTCGACGGAGCCACCAGCCTCCTTCTACCAGGCCCATGTCGGCATCCGCCTGTCCCTGTCGGCCGGCGTACGGCCCTTGTGGAGCCTTTTATTGGTCCACCCCTACATGCCAGCGCGCCTCCGGGCCGTGGCCTCCTCCACCTCATCCTTCGCCGGGGTGGCCTGGCCCTCCGGGTCCTCCTCCATCAGCACGGCTCTGGCCAAAGAGTGGCGGCTCGATCAGCAGCGGTAGACGCGCTCTGCGTTCCCGGCGAAGAGCTGGTGGCGAGCCTCAGCGTCCAACCCGGCCGTGATGGCACTGAAGGCGCTGTAGAGGTCGTCGAAGGAGCCGTAGACGGCGTCGACGGGGAAGTTGCTGGCGAACATGCAGCGGTCGATGCCGAAGGCCTCGATGGCATCGTCGATCCACGGTGTGAAGGCAGCGACGCTCATGGTCTGAAGCGGCATGGCCAGGCCGGAAAGCTTGCACATGACGTGGTCGCCGGCCTCGGCCAGGGCGCCGATGCCGGCCTTCCACAGCGCACGTTCCTCCTCGGAGTCCGAACGAGGCCACCCGGTGTGCTCGACGACGACGATCGGGCCATCGACATCGGCCAATTGCGCCGCCGCCACAGCCAGCTGATCGGGGTGGGTCATCAGCTCGAACAGCAGGTTGCGCTCCTGCAGCGCCCGGAGCACGGCGGCGTCGGGGAGCGGAGCCATGTTGGCCCCCATGGGCCGAACACCGCGGAAGCGGGGTGCTGCCATCTGCCGGTCGATGAGCTCGATGGCTTCGGCCACCGAGTCGGTGGGAGGCAGTCCCCCGACGATGGCGTCGGGAACCCCGCTCGTCCGAGCGTCGTGATCGAGCTCCAGGGTCTCGTCGATCGAATGACGCCCGGTGGCGGCAGCCACGTTCACGATCTTCTCGACGTTCCACCGAGCCGATTCGGCCCGGTAGGTGCCGACATCGAAGCGACGGTACATCCTCGACACGTCCCCGCTGCCCTGGGCCGGCGGGCGCCATAGGTAGGGATACCAGTCGGTGCGGGCCGGGTCCCACAGGTGCACATGGGCGTCGACCACGCGGCTGGGCCGAGTGGTCACCGTTCCTCGCCGTGCAGAGGTGCGCCCGGGCCACCCACGATCTCGCGCAACGTGGCATCGAGCCACCCGGGGACGCCCGGGCCGCCGAAGGTGACAGAGCCGGTAGGTCGGGGGTGGCTGCGAAGGCCCAGCCATCCATGGCCGACCACCAGTTCGGCTCCGGCCAGTGCGCCGGCGTCGGCCCGGCCGAGCAGGTGGGCCACGAGCTCGACCGCCGGTTGGTCGGCGACGGCACCAGGCGCTTCGATGCCGACGGCAAAGGCCACGATGCGCCTTTCGGTGGCTCCGGCGGCAACTCGGGCTTGCTGCGCCGCCGCCTGAGCGCGGCTGCGACCGGCCGAGTCGACGGCGTCGGTGAGGGTGACGAGCCGTACCGGCATGCCAGCCTCGGCGCTGTAGTCGGCGGCCGCCCGGGCCCACGCTGCATCGACGTGGATGTCCTCGGCGATCGCGCTGTGCTCGGCCAGGATCCGCTCCCAGCCGCCGGTCGAGTCGGCCCGAGGGCGGTGGCCAGCGGGAGCCACCACCACGGCATCGATCGGCCCGGAACGCCCCACCTCCGAGCGCAGGGCCTGGGTCGCCTCGGCAAAGCCACGAGCGAGCTCGACACGGTGACAGGTGATGGAGCGGGCCTCGAGAGCCGCTGTGAGCGATGCCGCCAGCTCGGCGCGGTCGGTGGCGATCACACACAACCGCACCGGCGACACATCCTCGACCGCAGCCGCCGGGGTCGCGAGTTGGCCCGGCGCCGCCGGGGTCGGGGCCGAATCGTCGAAGATCGGCCCGAAGCGGGGGTTTCCTCCACCGTCACTGGCCTGGTTGGCCTCGGCCTTGGCCAGGGCTCGGGGGACAAAAGCCTCGAGCACCCGGGGCAGAGAGGTGACACCGTCGGTGCGCACCACCTCGAGCAGCCGTGGCTCGCCGACCACGGCCACCTCCGAGCCGCCGGCGAAGAGCACCTGCCCGCTGCACCAGCGGAAGTCCTCCCCCATCAGGTAGGCGCCGAGCGGCCCGAGGTCCTCCGGGCCGGGCATGGACCGCAGCGACAGGCCGCCACCCCCAGAGGTTCGCCCGGCCTGGCGGGCTCGTTCCACGGCGGCGGCGACCATCCGGGTGGCGGCGATGGGCGACATGGCGTTGACGGTGACTCCCGCAGGGGTCTGTCTCCCCAGTTGCCACGTCAGGGCGGCCACCGCTCGTTTGGCGCAGCTGTAGGCACCGGCATCGGCCGCTCGCCACCCCGATCCGGAGGTGACACCGAGCACCGTCCCCTGCCCGGCGCCACTCATGAGCGCCAAGGCGGCGCCGAGAACGTTCAGGTAGCCCTGGAGATGCACCGACAGCACGGCCTGCCAGTCCTCCTCGGTGCCCTGGGCGAAATAAGTCTGACGGGTGATGCCGGCCACGTTGACCACGGCGTCGAGCCCACCGTGGTCGTGTGCGACTTCCCGGAACAGACCGTCCACGGCCTCGCCGTCGGTAACCGACACTGACGAAGCTCGGGCTGCGCCACCGGCCGCCACGATCCGCCCGGCGGTGGACTCCTGAGGCTCGGGGAGTCTCTCCGACCCGTCGAGGGTCACGAGGGGATCAACGGTGACCACGAACCAGCCGCCTCGGCCGAGCTCCTCGGCGATGGCGGCACCGATCCCACCCCCGCCGCCGGTCACGACGGCGACGCGTTGACGCCCGCTCACGATGCCGCCGACCGGACCTTGATCTCTAGCCCCTCGAAGCGGCCGGCTTCCACCCACTGCTCGAGCAGGTCGCGGTAGCCGAACCAGTCCCCCATGCCGCGTCCGTAGTTGCCGTTGCGTGGGTTCAGCGCCTCGGGATGGCCCTCGTTGTTGATGCGCGACGGTGTGCAGGCGGACATGACGCCGCTGGCGTCGATGAAGGAGTCGACGACCTTCTGCGTCCAGCCTTCCTCGGCCTCGGCACTGACGTCGAACACCTCCACCCCACGCTCCTCGAGCAACTGGACCGCTCCCCCGACGAACTCGGCTCCCAGGACCGCCAACTGGGTGTAGTTGACCGTCACCACCGCCTGCTGCCCCGGTGCGGGCATGACGAACAGGTTGGGAAAGCCGCGGCTCATTATCCCGAACAGGCTGGCGGCGCCGCCGGCCCACTTGTCGGCCAGCGTCAGACCACCTCGCCCCACGATCTCGTGGCCGGCACGGCGGAACAGCGGTGTGAGCTCAGCCTCGAAGCCCGTCCCGTAGATGAGGCAGTCGACCTCGTACTGCTTCCCACCGACGATCGGTCCCCGCTCGGTGATCCGATCGATCCCGGCCGGGCAGTCGACCAAGGTGACGTTGGGGTTGTTGAAGGCGAGCAGGTACTCGTCGTGGAAGCACGGCCTCTTGCACAGGTAGCGGTACTGGGGCTTCAAGATCTCAGCGGTAGCCGGGTCGGCCACCAGCTCCTCGACCCGGCGCCGGTGCTCCTCCATGATCTGGTAGTCGAGCTCCTCGGCGCTGCGCAGGTACTCGGCTGTCGTCATGCCGTGGCGCCGGGGGGGGTGTTGGACGGCGGCATAGTGACGGGTCCAGCCGTCGTCGACCTGGTCGACGTCCACGGGCCGGCCCAGCATGATCGACTGGAAGTTGTCCATGCGGGCTCGCTGCCAGCCCGGCTCGAGCGAGTGGGCGAAGTCGGGGTCGGTGGGCCGGTTTCCCCTCTCCCCGATGGCGGAAGGCGTGCGCTGGAACACGTACAGGTGCTTGGCCGACTCGGCCAGCGGCGGCACGCACTGGATGCCGGTGGCCCCGGTGCCGATGAAGCCGACCACCTTGTCGGCCAACTTGGACAGTCCCTCGTCGGGGCCGCCGCCGGTATAGCCGTAGTCCCAGCGAGCGGTGTGGAACGAACGGCCCCCGAAGTCCTCCATGCCGGGAATGGTCGGGAGCTTCATGAGGTTCAAGATGCCCACCGCCAGCACGTACCACCGACTGCTGATCTCGTCACCACGGTCGGTGCGGATCCGCCACCGGGCGGTGTGCTCGTCCCACTCGGCTCGGGTCACGCCGGTATGGAACAGGGCGTCGCTCGTGAGGTCGAACCGCTCGGCGATGGCCTCGAGGTGCCCGAGGATCTCCCCGCCGAAGGCATAGCGACGGGTGGGTACGTAGTCGAGCTCCTCGAGCATCGGGATGTACATGTACGACTCGACGTCGCACATGACACCCGGGTAGCGATTCCAGTACCAGGTGCCACCGATCCCGCCGGCCTGGTCGACGATCCGGATCCGCTGCACGCCGGCCTTGCGGAGATGGGCGGCGGCCAGGACCCCGGCGATCCCACCGCCCACGACCACGACATCGACCTCGTCGGACAGCGCCTGGCGCTCCACCATCGGGGTAAAGGGGTCGTTACGGTAGCGGGCGAAGTGCTCGTCGGTGCGCAGGTCGCGGATGGCGGCCCGGCCTGGGACCAGCCGCTTGTCCCGTTCAGCTAAGTACCTGGCCCGTACGGCCTCAGGGTCGAACGACGCGTCGCCGCCCTCTGCTGCCCCTGGTCCCTTGGCCTCGGGCGAGGGCGCCGTGGGGTCGGATCCAGCCATGTTCCAACCTTACTGTCCGCACCGCCGAACCTGACAATGGCGTCAGGGATTGCCCGCCGGGCCGGCGCCGTGCCCCTTCGACAGGGCGTAAAGCACCTGACCGGCCGCCGCATGACCAGAGAGCACGGCACCCTCCATGTAGCCGTTCCAGGTCGGCGAGATGTCGGTGCCCGCCCAATGGATCCTGCCAATGGGCTTGGTAAGAGCCGGACCGTAGGAGGTCCATACCCCCGGGGCGAAGTAGACGTTGTAGCAACCGCCTGTGTACTGCTCCATCGACCAGTTCATCTCGATGTACCCGATCGGCGCAGGACCACCCGGGAAGAACTGCGAAAAAGCAGCAAAAGTGGCGGCCTGGCGCTCAGCCGCCGACTTCTGGCCCCACACCCGGCCATCCGAAGCATCCATGAAGCCGACGAGCACACCTGGGGACACGTCATTGCTGTTCGTCGTGGATGGGTCATTGGTATAGGGCGTGTTGTCGAAAGTGCTGGAGATAGGTCCGATGTCGCTGGTTGCCTGACCAGCGAGACCTTGTGCTCGCCAATACGGGGTCGGATAAAGAGCCTGCACCTTGATGGTCGATCCCATCGGCGCCCGCTGGACCAACTGATCACGAAGCCCGCCGTCGAACGTGGCCATAGGCGGGTCGTATTGGATGCGACCCGTCAACGTCGGCGGCAGGGCGACAATCACCGCCTGACCCGACACGGCATAGCCGTCACCCGACACCACCACGCCACTCGACGACTGCGAGATCTTGAGCACCGGGACCCCCAGCACCACCCGGTCACCGAGCTGTTCGGCCATCCGGATCGAGATCAGCTGGGCCCCGCCGATGAACCGACTGTCCTGGGCGCCGTTAGACGTGTCGATCATGTTGTCGAGATTTCCGCAGCCGGCGATCGACGTCAGCACATCCAACATGGACTGGTCCCGCGGATCACAAGGGCCGCTGATGGACTCGGCTGCCAGAGTGGTGAGGGCGTAGGTCGGCGACGTCGGATCCTGGTCCGGCGGGGTGAGGTTTTGGCGCATCCAGGTGTCGACCGTCATCGAATCCCATATGAGGGCCTGCTCGGGCGTAGGCGTCGCCCAGGGCTTGGTGGGATCGACCTTCTTGGCCATTTCGTTCCACTGGTACAGGGCGCAGCCGGCGTTGGGAGAGCCGGGGCGCCTGTGTCGGGCCGCAGCGGAGCGGCGCCGAGCTTCTCGGGGAGGAACAGTTTTGCCCCTACAGCCGACGTCCCGAGGAACGCACGCCTGCTCAGACGAAAGGGGCCGCCACCCACGGTCGAACCTAAGCACGCTCGCTCTGTCGTGGTCAAGGACAGGGACTCGGCCGGGGCCCAGTTCGCTACCCCTTGCCAGCTGCGTCACCGCTACGCCATGATGAGTTGCGTCGCAGCGGCGCTGACGGTCGGGGGCCCGAGCGTATGCCCGGGGACGGGCATCTCAAGGCGGTGGTTCCCTATGTCACACGACGTGCCTAAACGGTTCGGTCGGCGCGCCTTCCTCGTGCGCACCGGAGTCATCGGTGCGGCCCTGGCCCTTGCCGATTCGAACCAGTTCCCCGGTCTGTCGCCGTCGGCCTCCACGCTGTCGCCGTCCCAACTGGCCCCGGTGTTCGACGCCCTGGCCTCCGACACCATCAACGGCCTGGTGGCCTTCGTCGTACCGGGGCCAGATCCCTACTCCATCGCCCAGGGCGTGTCCGACGTGGCGCCGGGCGGCATCGACGCCCTGGCAACGGGATTCATGCTCAATGCCCTCGACAATTTCTACCCGGTCCCTCAGGAGCCGCTGCGGTTGTTGGCTCAATCGCTGTGCACGGGCATCAACGACAACCTCCCCGAGATCCCCGGTCTCCCCGTCGTGACGCGATTGGCCGAGCAGCTCGACCTCGCCCTGGGAGCGGCGAACAGCGGCCAGGGAACGTTCCCTCTGTCGTTGATGGTGGCGTTGCTGCTCAATTTCCTGGCGACGTTGATCGACCCGACGGCCGTGAACGGAGACTTCCTCTCCCCATTTGCCCGGCTGAGCTTCGCCCAGAAGACCCAGGCCTTCGCTCTGCTCGAAGGAGAGGCGTCGACGGTGGCAGCCATGATCGACTCCAATCTCTCCGAGCCGGCCAAGGAGTCACTGTCGGGACTGCTCGAGTTCCTCGGAGGCGCCCTGGTCGAATTCGCAGCCTTCGGGACCTACAGCGAGTTCGGTGCGTTCGACGCCTCGACCCGCACCGTCACGATGACGCCGGTGGGCTGGACCATCTCCCAATACTTGACTGTCGCGCCGGGCAGACGGCCCCCCGAAGGTTGGGACGAGATGAAGGGCTACCTGGGCGGCGAGACCCAGGCATCGGCGTAGCGGGCATCGGCAAACCAGGCAGCGGCGAAGCACCCGAAGGGCAGAGGAGAACGCATGGCACGTGACGTGATCGTGGTCGGCGCAGGCGGTGGGGGCCCGGTGCTGGCCAAGGAGCTCGCCGCCCAGGGCCTCGACGTGCTGCTGCTCGAGGCCGGGCCCTTCTATACGAAACCTGATCGGGACTGGGTCCATCTTGAGAACGAGGCCAACAACCCACTGACCGGCTACTTCCGCTTCGGGCCGGCCGATCGGTCCCAGCCGGCCTGGTACCGCGAGACCCCGCAGAACTCGTTCCTCTGGCAACTGGCCGGCGTGGGTGGGACGACGCTGCACTACTACGGGAATTGCCCCCGGGCCATGCCGGGGGTCTTTCAGGGGTACTCCGGAGCCGACGCGTCGGCCTATGACAGCGCCGTGTTCCCTTTCACCTACGCGGAGTTGGTGCCTTACTACGAATGGGTGGAACACACCCTGCCGGTGCAGACGGCGGCTCAAGGAACCAAGGAAGAGGTCTTCTTCGCCGGAGCCGCAACCCTTGGCATCCCCCACAACACGAACAAGAACGTATCCGTGCCCTCGTATCGGGCCCAGGAAAACGCCATTCTTCAACCCGGCGGCACCGCCGGCGTGACCACCGTCGCACAGGGGCAAGCCATCTACCCGCACGGCACCGGCTGTACCTTCTGCGGTTACTGCTTCCAGGGCTGCAAAGAGCCGTTCGGCGCTCCTTTCAACCTGAAGGCCAAGCGCACCACTTTGGTGTCCTATGTCCCCATGGCCCTGACGGCGGGGGCGCCGGGCTCATGGGCACCGCACGGCAAGGCCGTGACCCTCGTCCCCAATGCCTTTGCCACCAAGGTCCACACGACGATGGTGCAGGGCGCCTTGCGGGCTTGCGCCGTCACTTGGAGAGACACCGCCACCGGCCAGTTCAATACCGAGGAGGCATCCGTCATCGTCATGGCTGGGGGCACCACGGAGAACCCCCGTCTGTGGCTGAACAGTGGCCTGCCCAATCCGAATGGGTGGGTGGGCCAGGGGTACACCGACCACTACTTCGACTGGCTGGTGGGGGTGTTCGCCAATGACACCTTCAGCTCGCGCGGCGTCGGATCTTCAGCTCGCGTGGACTGGCCCGGACGGGGCGGTCTCGAGCAGGTCGGGCTCCCCCCGGCATTGCAGGCATTCAGCCTCATGTTCTCCAACAGCGGCATGCGGGGGTACTACTCCAACGGAGCGGGCTCGACCGACTACGGAGGAGGCCCTCTCACCGATCCCTCGTGGGACGGGCCGACGGGTCGGACCGTCGGCAAGGAGCTCAAGTCGATGCTGTCGAACATCGACAAATTGGTCAACGTGCTCGTCATCACCGATGACGACGTGCAGCCCGAGAACCGGGTCACCTTGTCCGCCCTCAACGCCGACGACCACGGCCCGGTGGCCAAGGTGGAGTTTCCAAGAGGAACCCGCTCGCACCGCACCGTGGCCAACCGCGAGTTCATGGCCCGCAAGGCGGGCGAGCTCTTGCGCGGCGCCGGTGCGACCAAGGTGATCCGCCTGGACTGGCCACCGTTGATCCTCCATGTCCAGTCAACGATGCGGATGGGGGTATCGGAAGCTGACTCCGTCCTCGACGCCAACGCCAAGTCCCGGTGGGTCGACGGCCTCTATATCGCAGACAACTCGGCCCTGGCCAACGCCCTCGGTGGCCCCAATCCGACGCTCACCTGCCAGGCGCTGGCCACCAGGACCGCCGAGCGGATCAGCCAATTCGAGTTCGGCGGTGATGCCTTCGTCTCGAGTGGTTCGCCGGTGGTCTCCACCGACCCCGCCATCACCGCCGCCCTGCCGCCCGAACTGGCCTAGCGCTCGCCGGCCGAAGCGTCCGGCTCAGGGCCGGACGGTGACGGTAAAGGTCCAGCTGGCGCGCTGTCCGGTCACCGACGTCACCGTGGCCCGCACGGTGTGGACGCCGATCACGAAGTCGTGGACGAAGATGGTGGGCAGTAGGTCGCTTCCACTGAACTCGTGGTAGCCCGACGTCCCCGTGGTGCCGTCGCCGAAGTCCCACTGCACCGGCCCCAACGTGGCCTGCTCCAGGGCCACCCCGTTGGGCGGCCCGTAATTGAGCGTCCCCTCGGGGAGATCGGGCGGTGAGTAGACGGCCAGCAGCTGCACGGCCGCCCGGCCCCCGGGACCGGCGACGGCATCGAAAGGCCCACCCACTACCTGCAGCCCCGGTGCCACCGACTGGGTCACGGTGAATGGCAGTGGCGTGGCGGCGGCCACCGTGGTGGCGAAGCCCAGCGCCTGCAGATCGGCGACCTGGCCCTTGATGACGACGTCGCCGGCCTCGGGTGCCACCGAGTTGGTGAACCCGTCGGAGGGGTAGACGGCCGCCGCCAAGGCCGACTCCCAGGCCGGGTAGAAGTAGCCGATGTCGTCCTGGGCCTCTGACAACCCGATCACGAGGTCCGCTCCCCACGCCGCATCGGCAATGGTCTCGCGCACCTCGGGGAAGCCCTCGCCGGGCTCCGAGACCACGGCCACGTTCCCGAGCCGGAAAGCCGTGAGCCAGGTCCCCACCATGTTCCCCACCTGGTAGGGGGCGGTGTCGGCCCGGTCGATGGGGTACTGCCCACTGGCCTGGAGCACCTGCTGCTTCTGGGCGTCGGGCAGGTGATTGGCTTCAACCAGCGCCAGCAGCGCCGCATTGGTGCCCGGGAAGCGCACGAAGCGCTGGCTGGCCCCAATCACGTCGCTGGTCAGGAAGTGCCCGCCTCGCACGGCCACGTCCACCAGGTCGGCGGCCTGCTCGGCCAGCAGCGGCATGTAGTGGGTGTCGGTGGCCTGCACCGGTGTCTCTTCGCGCCCCAAGGTGCCGGGGCCGACCATGGCCACACCGCCGAATTGCGCCTCCAGAGTGCTGCGCACCACGCCCGGGTAGTCGGCGTCCAATGCGTCCATGCAAGCCCCACACACGATGTCGGGGTGGGCCGGCACGGTGGCGTAGGTGGCGATGGTGGCGCCGGTGCCGGCGTCCACCGCCCGCACCACGGCCAGCAACGGGTCGCCGGCCCAGCCCGGATAGGCGTCGTACTGGGCCAGGTTCACGTCGTCGAGGGCGGTGGCATCGGCGCTGCCCACTTCGATGTGGGCGGGCCTAGCGGCCCGGGCTGCCTGGACCAAGGCGGCCTGCTCGGCCTCGGTCACCTGGGCCAGATAGGCCACCGGAACAGGGCCCCACAGGCCCTGCAAGGTGGGCTCGGCGTGTCCGTGGGTGGCTTGGATGATGATGTCGGCGGCCGACATCGCCGGCCCCACCCGGTCGGCGTCGATGGCCCGTGCCGCGCCCTGTCGGGCGACGGTGATGCCGTAAGCGGCACCCTCCTGGTAGGCGGCGAACTCGCCTTGGGAGTCCACCGCCTCGAGCTCCACGGCCCGACTACCGTTGCTCACATAGAGGGCCCGCACCGACAGCGGGGCCCCGACCACGTGGCCCGCGGCGATGGGGGGGCTGGCCCCGAAACCGCCGGCGTAGGTCGTGACGGTGGGGTCGATGCCCACCGAAGCAGCACCCACCTCGAAACGCGCCGGGGTCGGGACGGCGCCGGGCGCCGGGCCGGCGCCGGCCCCGTGGGCCACCGACGGCCAGGCCACCACGGCCAGGGCCGAGACCAGCACGACAGCCGGGCGACGCACGGCTACGGGTACTTAGGTGCGGTGGCCGGGCAGCCGGCGCGCATGTCGGTGCACGTCGTCTTGGCCCCCCCGCCGGGCGGGGTGAGCGAGTACTCGGAGTCGTAATAGAACGACAGGCGATCGGCCGCCGACAAGCCGGCGATCCGGTATGGCACGTTGCCGGCGGCGGTGTCGGCCGGGTCGGCAGCGGCCTGGGTGGCGCTATAGGTCCCGGCCCCGATGGAATGCACGTCGGAGCTCGAGTCGAAGGTGGTGGCCACCAGCCGGTTGTAGCCCGAGGCCAGGCCCCGCAGGTACCGGTCGAACCAGGCCAGCGTGTAGTAGAAGGCCACCCGCTCACCGAGCCGGCTGGCCGGCAGGATGTAGGGCACGTAGCTGTACTCGAGGTGCATCGAGCTGCGCAGGGCCACCTGCATGGTGTCGGTCTTGGCCGCTACCAGCTGGGCGAAGGCACCGGCCTTGGACTGCGGGTCGGGCGGCGCGCTCATGGGCTCGGGATTGAAGAAGTACTCGGAGTTAATGCCGAGCGCCGGGGTGGTGTTGGTCGGGTCGACCGGGGCGGTGGAGGGCAGGCCGGCTGGGATCTGCGAGGCGCAAGGCCCCGACGTAGTGGCCAGGTTGTCCCATGCCACCACTGCCTTCACCCGCGGGTCGCACTGGCCGAGCTCGCTTACCGCTGACGCCCCGAGCGAATGGCCGGCGATGCCCACCTCGGCCGTATCGACATCTGCATAGTCCGGGTTGTAGCTATCCCCCGACACCGCCGGGCTCGAGTACGGAGCAGCCGGGGTGGACAGGAACCAGTTCAGGGCGTCCTCGGCCCCCTGGTAGAAGTTGTAGCTCTGCTGGAAGGGCACGCCGGCGCACAACTGCTGGCTCTGGAGCTCTGCCGCCGTGGGCGTGCACGTGGCCGGCAAGGTGTCGGAGTTGCCCTGGCCCTGGACGTCGTAGGTCATGACCATGTAGCCGGCTTCGGCCAGGCCCTCAGCAGCCCAGAAGTACATCTGCTGGTATCCCTGGATGGAACCGGTGGTGATGACCACCGAGGGATAAGGGCCCTTCACCGACGCCGGGGGTTCGAACACGAAGCCGTTCAGAGTGGCGCCGTCGTTGGCCGGGAAGCTGACGGGAGTCACGCGGCCGCGAGAGGCGGCTGTGAAGCGAGCCAAGGTGCGAAACGGGTCGGTGGTGGTACCGCCCGGTACCAGCTGGCCGAGGGTCAGGTGCAGGTGGCCGGGGGTCTCGGCCATGGCCAGGTTCTGGGCCACGAAGAGGCCGGGGGTCTCGGACCAGAAGGTGGAGCCGAAGGCGGGGCTGCCGTACTCGTCGGCCATGCGCTGGGTGGCGCAGTACTGGTTCTCCTCGTCGCGAAGCGTCCACGCCGGTGTGCCCGGAGCCGGATTGCCGGCCGGGCCGGTGCAGTCCACCGTGGTCCCCGCAGGTAAGGCCGCCGCATAGTGCGCCACCTCGGCTCGCGCCAACGCCGACAACGCCGACAGCGGGCTCGGCACGCTGGCGGCGGACGGGGCCGTCGACGTCCCTGCGGCCAGGACCGGCACCACCACCATGGCGGCGGCAGCGGCCGAGCCCAACGACGCCAGGCTCCAGCGCCCGGCCCCCTTGCGCCGCAGAGATGACTTCAGCAGTCGACCGGGTGTGGACAAGGTGGTCATGGGGTCTCCTCGGTGGTCGGGCCTACAGGCGTCACGGCCACCGGTCGGAGATGTCGCCGGACACCAGACTCAAAGGGCCGATGACCCTCTGTCTGTGCCCGTGTCGGTCGTGCTCCGCCGCTCAACCGTGTCCGCCCTATGCCGAAGGCACCACCGCCGTGGGCCTGGTGCGAACGCTACCGCTGCCCCGGGCCCCGTGTCGAGAAGCCATTATGGGATTGGCGCGCGGTAGCGATCGGGCGCGGCGGCGAAGCGCTCGCCACAGCGTTCCGAGCAGAACCACACCGTCGCCCCCCCATGCTGCGCTGACGCCGGAGCGTCGGCTGGGCGCACCTGCATCCCGCACACCGGGTCGGTGAAGTATTCAGGGTGGGCGGCCCCACGATGCAGGGCGTAGATGGCCAGCACCAAGACCAGCGCTCCGACGTTCAGGTAGGTGGTGGCGTCCCAGGCCAGGTGCATGGGCACGATGGCCCCGCTCCGGTGCCGCGGGATCAGCCCGGCCGCTTCGGCCAGCTCCTCGACCAAGAAGCCCGACGCCGCCATGACGGCCCAGAACCACAGCGCCATGCGCAGCGCCACGGCGGTGCCGTAGTAGCGGCGGTAGACGAGCAGCAACGGGAAGGTGAGCAGGTCGGCGAAGAGAAAGCTCACCACGCCCCCGAAGCTGATCCCGCCCCGGTACAGCGCGGCGGCCAGGGGCACGTTCCCGATGGAGCACACGAAGCTCACCAAAGCCACCAAGGGACCCACCACCACGTTCTCCGCCGTGGTCCACAGGCCGTGTCCGTGAAGGAAGACGGCGTGCCACCACCGGGTGGGCACGATCACGGTCAGCGCGCCGGCCACTAGGTAGCCGACGGCCAGTTCCCGTCGCACCATGACCAGGTCCCCGATGGTGTATCCGGCGGCGGCGGACCACTGTTTCCTCGAATGCCACCGGCGGCGGTCGGAGTGGGGGACGGGCTCGATGCCGGGCTCGATGCCGGGCTCGATGCCGGGCTCGCTGTCGCTTTGGCCTTGGCCGAAGCCGGCGAAGGCCGGCGAGCGCACCACCACGGCGCCGGTCAGGGCCAGCAGGACGATCATTACGGCCCCACCGGTGAACTCGGCGGCGGCGAACTGCCATCCCATGAGCACCACGAGCACGATGCCGAGCTCCACCACCAAGTTGGTGGAAGCGAACATGAACACCATGGCGGCCACGAAGTCGGCCCCCTTGCGCACGAGGGCCCTGGCCATGGCACTCGCCGCGTAGGAGCACGACGATGAGGCCATGCCGAGCCCGGCCGCCCGGGCCACCGAGAGCGGCCGGTGATCGCCGAGCAGGCGTCGCATGGCCGAGCGGGGCACAAAGGCCTGCACCGCGCCGGACAACGTGAAGCCAAGGACGAGAGGCCACAGCGTCTGCCAGAACATGAAGCCCCCGGCCCGCAGGCTGCGACCGAGGACGACCACGGCGTGGGTCACGAGCGCACCAGGCGGCCGATGGCGGCGGCGGCTTCCGACAGCTTGGCCTCGGCTTCAACTCCCCCCGACGAAAGCGCTTGCGCCACGCAGTGGCGCAGGTGGGCGTCGAGCAGCTCCATGGCCACGGCCTGCAGGGCCCGTGTGGCAGCCGAGATCTGGGTCAGGACGTCGATGCAGTAGGCGTCCTCGCCGACCATCCTCTCGATCCCCCGGACCTGGCCATCGACCCGGCGCAGCCTTCGGGCCACTTTGTCCTTGTCGTGGTGGTAGCCGGGGAGCGCCGATGCCGTCATGCACCCATGATACCCCTGGGGGGTATTTATCGTAGCGAACGAGCCGATCCCGGTTGACCGGTCGCCGGCGGCGGTGGAATGTGGAGTACCGGGTGGGGCGGGTCGGCGGCGGCCGGCGGAGAGCCCACACCGGCCGAGGCGGAGAGGCGGCCCATGACCAAGCGGATCCGGAGGAGCGCCCTGTGCGCCGTGGTGGCGGCGGCCGCGGGCCTGTTCGCGCCAGCAGCGGCGTCGTCCACCTCGCCGGCCTGGGCGGCCTCCTCGGCCCCGCGATATGGCACCCATGGGCTGTGGGTCACAGACAGCGCCGGCCGGCGCTTAGTCCTGCGAGGCGTGGACGTCATGGGGGCCGAATTCACCCCGACTTCGCAGCCGCTTCCCTACGGACCCTCCGACTTCGCCGCCATCAGGGCCACCGGGGCCACCGTGGTGCGCATCCCGATCGCCTGGGCCAACATCGAGCCGAGGCCGGGCTTCTACGACCCGGCCGCCATCGCCCGGGCCGTGCAGGTCGTGCGCTGGGCCGGCCAGGCCGGCCTGCTCGTCGTCCTCGACATGCACCAGTGGGGTTGGTCACCGTGCTTCGGTGGCAACGGCGTGCCGGCCTGGGAGGCCTCGCCGTGCCCCGACCTGGCCGGCACCGTCGGTTCGGTGCCCGGTGTGTCGGCCGTACCCGGCGAAGGCCTCGCCGTGGGCACCGGCATCGGGCAGTTCGTCGATCCTGCCCCCTCCGAGACGGCCTTTTGGACCACCACTTCCCTCCAACAGCAGTTCACCGAAGCCTGGGTGGACGTGGCCCGAGCGCTCGGCGCCCCCAAGTGGCTACTCGGCTACGACCTGTTGAACGAGCCGCCCAACGGGCTCATTCCCCCGGGCGTGTTCGAAGGGAGGGTGCTGCCCGCCTTCTACCGGATGGTCGGCAGCGCCCTGCGACGAGTCGACCCCGGAGCGCTGCTCTTCGTCGAGCCGGCCCTGGTGCACTCGGCGGCCACGGCCGCCTCGTCTTTTGCGGTGCCCATCGGCCTGCCGCGCGTGGTCTACGCCGCCCATGAGTACGGCACCAGCCTTAACGACTCGGCCGGGGATGTGGCCGACGTGGCCGGACCCAGCCAGTTCGCCCCCGACCTGGCTCTCACCCGCCTGCAAGCCCAACGCATGGGGGCCGCCTGGTGGCTCGGGGAGTGGGGTGCGGTCAACCCCTACAGCACCCTCAGCTACGACTCAGGCGCCTACAACGGCGACATGCTGAACGCCCAGGACGCCGACATGCTCGGCTCGGCCTACTGGACCTACGTGCACGGCGGCTACTGGGCCCAGTCCGACGTCACCCGCATGGCCCCCTTCGCCGTGGCCGGGACGCCGGAGTCGTTCTCCACCGGTACCCACGCCATGACACTGCGGTGGGCGGCCACCGGGGGCACAACAGCCATCTCGCTGCCGGCCGGCACGAGACCGGTGCTGCAGGTGAGCACCGGCGCATTGGTCTCGAGCGTCGTGGTCGACACCGACGGCACGGTGGTGCCGTCCGGCGGAGCGGTGGGTCCTCACGGAGGGTGGATGGAGATCGTGGCCTCCCCCGGCACGGTGCAGGTCGAGCTCGCCGCCTGAATCAGGCCACGCGGACAGCTACCTCCATGGAGCGCGGCACGCCGTCGTGGTCCATGAGTGACATGGAGGTCTGCAGCACCGACGTGAGGGTGGCCGCCGGCATGGGCCGGGCGAAGTAGTAGCCCTGTGCGATGGAGCAACCGATGGAGCGCAGATGGTCGAGCTGCTCCTTGGTCTCCACGCCCTCGACCACCGTGGTGGTCCCGATGGCGGCTGACAGGTTGATCACGGCCGACACGATCGCTGACTTCACCGGGTCGATGTCGATCTTCTCCACGAAGCTCTGGTCGACCTTCACCACGTCCACCGGGAAGGTGGCCAGGTAGCCGAGTGCCGAGTACCCGGTGCCGAAGTCGTCGATGGCCACCTTCACCCCGAGGCTGCGCAGGCGCATGAGGATCTGCGAGGTGCGCTCGGCGTCCTCCATGGCCAGGCTCTCGGTGATTTCGAGGCACATCTGCGAAGGGTCGACGCCGGTCGACACCAGCACCTCCTCGACCTCCTCGACCAGCCCGGCCTGCTGGAACTGGCGGGCCGACAAGTTGACGCACACGCTCAGAGCGACGCCGAACCGCTGGCGCCACTCCCGGGCTTGGCGACAGGCACGGTCGAGCACGATCCGGCCGAGCGGCAAGATGAGTCCGGTGTCCTCGGCCAGGCCGATGAAGTGCGCCGGCGCCAGCAGCCCACGGGTTGGGTGCTGCCAGCGCACCAGGGCCTCTGCCCCGACGACCTGTCCGTCGACGGTCGAGACCAGTGGCTGGTAGTACACGACGAGCTCGTCGCGCTCGAGAGCGTGGCGCAGGCCAGCTTCGAGGTCGATGCGCTCGGCCGAGCGCACACCCATGGCGTCCACGTCGAAGACCTCGTAGTAGCCGCCGCGGCCCTTGGCCTTGGCCTGGTACATGGCCACGTCGGCATCGTGTAGGACGTCGTCGCGCGACATATCGGGAGAGGTGAGGGCGATGCCGATGCTCACCGTGGCCACCACCTCGTGGCCGTCAGGCAGGGCGATGGGCTCCCGCATGCGGTCCAGGATGCGCTGGGCGCAGGCCACCGAGTCCTCGGGAGTGGCCACGGCCTCGAGCAGCAAGGTGAACTCGTCCCCGCCGAAGCGGGCCAGCATGTCGCCCGGGCGCACGGCGGTCTTGAGACGGTCGGCGATGGCGATGAGCAGCTGGTCACCGGCGTGGTGGCCCAGGCTGTCGTTGATGATCTTGAAGCGGTCGACATCGGCGAAGAGAACGGCGTGGACCTCCTCGCTTCGCTGGGACCGGCGCAGCGCATGGTCCAGGTGGTCGAGGAAGAGCCGGCGGTTGGGCAGCCCGGTAAGAGCGTCGTGGAAGGCGTGGCGGGCCAGTTGCTCCTCGAACTCCTTGCGCTCGGTGATGTCGCGGAACACGAGCACGGCGCCGGTGGCCGCGCCGCTGTCCATGATGGGCGACACGGTGAAGGCTACGTGGAAGGTGGTCCCGTCGCCGCGGGTGAAGCGGGTGTCGTAGTTCGTGATGGTGTCGACCTTGGCCATGGCCCGCAGGGCCGGGGCCAGGATGAAGCTCGGGGCCCGCACTCCGCCGAAGTCGAGGCCCGACTCGAGCTCATGCCCGCGAAGCTCGCGATCGGCGTGCCACCCCAGCATGTCAGCCGCCGCCGGGTTCATGAAAGTGATCTGCCCGGAACGATCCACGGCGCACACGCCCTCGCCGAGGCTGGACGTAATGGCCGACAGGCGCTCGCGCTGCTGGCGCCCCTCCTGGTAAAGAGCAGCGTTGGTGAGGGCCGTGGCTCCCACGGCGGCCAGGGCGTCGAGCAGGGCCTGGTCGGCGTTGTCGAAGGGCTCGGCCCGGCTGCGGCCCGACACGCTCAGCAGAAGCGGGTCATCGGTCAGCGACAACGGGGCGCCGAGCGACCCGTCGGTATCGGCCCGGTCGGTCAGCTTGGCGTCGTTGCAACGCAGCAGCTCCTTGGCCGAGTGCAAGATGGCGTCGGTCGTCTCGTCGGTCCCCATCGTGCGGTTGATCTCCAACGTGGCCTCGAACAGCCCCCGGAGACGGGCCCGGTCGTGCCGAGCCTCGAAGTGCCCGGCCAGGACCTGGCGCAAGAACACCAGGGGAACCACGGCCAGCGGCAGGGCCCAGCCGTAGGAAGCGACCACCAGGGCGGCGGGGATGGCCACGGCGATGCAACCGCCGCTCAGCAGCATCCGCACCTCGATGCCATCGAAGAGGGCCTTGCGCCACGAAGCTCCGGTGGCGCCGAGGATGCTGGCCATGGCCACGCTGTTCACCACGAAGAAGGCCAGCGCACCAGCTACCGCCGCGGCGATGTCGCGCGGCGTCAGGTTCGTGCCGCTGTGGCCGAGGGTGCCGAAAACCACCGTGCCCATCCACACGGCGGCCATCATCTGGCCGCAGTTGAACACCGACTTCACGATGGGACGGCGCCGGAAGGCCTGAGCCAGCACGGTGGCCACGGCCACGGTGGCCACCGCGGCGCTGGCTGGAGCCAGCAGGACCAGGACGATGAAGAAACCCTCGTCCACGTGCATGGTCTCGGATTGCTGCTCCCGGTACATCACGAGTGGCCACAGCCAACTCGTCACCCACAGCACGCCGAAGACCGACAACACGGCCAGGACCTTGAAGCTCGGGGTGGAGATCTGGGTCAAGCCGTGAGCGGCGAACCCGGACGCGACAAGGCCGGCCATGCCGGCCGCTCCGATCACAGCCTTGGCCCGCAGCGGCAAGCTCACGGCGCGCCGCCCACCTCAGGACTCAAACGCTTCAGTTCCACGACGATCCGTTCCAGGACCCGCCGTTCCAGGCCCCGCCGTTCCAAGCGCCACCGTTCCAAGCGCCACCGTTCCAGGCCGAACCATTCCAAGCCGATCCGTTCCAGGCCGATCCGTTCCAGGCCCCACCGTTCCACGTGACGGCGTTCCAGGCCGAGCCGTTCCAGGCGCCGCCGTTCCAAGCGCCGCCGTTCCAGGTGAATCCGTTCCAAGCGCCGCCGTTCCAGGCGCCACCGTTCCAAGCGCCGCCGTTCCAAGCGCCACCGTTCCAAGCGCCACCCGAGAACGAGCCGCTGAAGTTGGCGCCGTTCCAGGCCGAGCCGGCCCAGCGACTCGGCAGCGACACGGTGCTGCCCCACATGGTGGGCTGCGTCGGGGTGGATTGCGACAGGTGGACACTGTTGCCCGACCCGAGGGCTAGGGCGCCGGGAAGGTTGAGGGCGCCATGGCCGTCCACGAACGGGTTGCCCACCGGCCCGGGCGCAGCGCCGGCCAGCAGCCGGCCCTTCACGTCATTGGGGGAGGCGCCGGGGATGGACTCGAGCATCAGGGCGGCGGCGCCACTGGTGATCGCCGCGCTGAAGGAGGTGCCGGACCCGACGAAGTTGCCGGTGCCGATGCGAGCCGACGGGTTCTGCAGGTCGACGGTGGAGCCCGGGGCCCGCAGGCTGATGACCGAACGGCCCGACGCCACCAGGTCGGGCTTGATCCAGCCGTCGGGCGCCGTCGGGCCGACGCTCGAGAAGGTGGTCATCGTGTCGTCGGAGGTGGAAGCAGTCCCTTGGTCGTCGAGGGCGCCGGCCGTGATGACGAGCGGGTCGTCGCCCGGCGAGAGGATGGTGCCGTTGAACGGCCCGGCATTGCCCGCCGCCGCCACCACCACCATGCCGGCCTTCCAGGCCGCCTCCACGGCGTGGTCGAGGGGGTTAATCACGGTGGAGGTGAGGGGGAGCATCCCGAAGGACAGGTTCATCACGCCGATGTGGTCGACGTTGCGGTTGGCGATTACCCAGTCGATGCCGGCCAGCACGGTGGCCAGGTCGGTCTGACCGCTCGCCCCGGCCACCTTCACCGATATCAGGCCGGCCCCGGGAGCCTCGCCGGTGTACTGCCCGCCGGAGGAGGCGCCGTTGCCGGCTATCAGGCCGGCGACGAAGGTGCCGTGGCCGTAGCTGTCCTGGAAGGGGTTGCCCTCACCGGAGAGGTCGACGCCACCCACCAGCCGGCCGGCGAAGTCGGGGAGGTTGTCGATGCCGGTGTCGACCACGGCCACGTTCACACCCTGGCCGGTGTCACCCTGCGCCCACAGGGCGGTAGCCCCGCTCTCCTGGGCGAAGACGGCCGCCGGGGCGCGGGTGGGTGCGGTGGTGGTGGCGTCCTGCACGGAGATGGCCACGTCGGGCGTGACGACCACGCCGGGCGTGGAGCCGAGGGCGGCGGCCTGGGCCGAGGTGAGGGCAGCAGCCACCGACTGGGCGTTGTCGTCGCGCTGGAAGACCTGACCTCCCGCGCTGCCCACATCGGCCAGGGCGGCCGAGGCGTCGGGAGCACCGGGAGTGGTGACCACGTAGGCGGCGTTGGGCCCGGCCGGCGTGGATGGCGTGTCGGCCCACGAGGAGCTGGCCGGCAGCCCGACCACAGCGATACCTACGGCGGCAGTGGCCAGCAGCAGCCGGCGGCGCCAGCGGCTAGGGCCGGCGGGACACGACGCGGTGGTGGAGGCCGGCACCCACGAACGAGAACCCTCTGTGCTCATGATGCCTCCCTCCGCACGGAGGGGCATCGGCCGCCATCTATCGACAGCTTGAGGGTCAAGCGCCTCTAATTGTTTTTCATTGGGCGACCGTTGTCCTGTCCCCGCCGGCTCCACGCCCGGCGGGCACAGGGGTCTGGGCAGCGAACTCCCAGATGAGCACCCGAAAAACCAGCCCGTCGGGGCCGGGCGCCTAGTGGATGTTGAAGACAGCCGCCACGATCAGGCCGAGCACCAGCAGCGACCCGGCCCGGCGGGTGTGGACGAAGGCGGCGGCGGCAAACCACAGGGGCCACACCGGGAAGCCCTCGGGGGGGGCGTCGGGCTTGTCCTGGCCGAAAGCCCTCCACACCGGCACGAGCTTCGAGATGGCGGCCAGGGCCAGCAGCGCCGGCCACGGCAGGGCCCGCACGGCCACGCAGGCCACCACCGCCAGATAGAAGGCGGCCATCATGGCCCGGGTGGCGGCCCGGGCCCGGCCCTCGCCCAGCAGCACCGGCAGGGTGTGGATACCGAGGGGCGCGTCGAAGGGCGCCTTGTCGATGTGCTTGCCCATGAGCACCGCCGTGCACAGCAGCCCGTAGGGGACCGACGCCGCCCAGATCTCCCAGGGCAGGTGCCCGACGGCCGAGAAGTACATCCCGCACACCATGAGCGGGCCCCACACCAGGAAGACGTCGGGCTCGCCCAGTCCCCGCTTCTTGAGGCGCAGCGGAGGAGCGGTGTAGGCGACCGACAACGCGAACCCCGCCAGGGCGAA
>DATKSG010000101.1:0-3298 GCA_035531775.1 Acidimicrobiales bacterium
CCAGTTGGGTGGCCGTCGCGTAGCGGACCCGGCGTCCTTGTTCGCACGCCGCGATTCCCAGCCCTATGAGCAGATGGGACTTGTGGTAGGGATCACCGAATACTCCCCAGACTCGATCACTGAAGTTCCCCACCCTTGAGCGGGTGGTGGGCCAGCAGCGAGGTCCACCATCTGGGTTGGGGACTCCCCGAGGCTGACGGTTCCGAAGCCGATCAGCACGAGGAGCCCCCGCCCATGTTCTCAGGGAGTGAAGACGTGGAAGCAGATGCATTGTTCAAGCGGGGGTGGTCTGTTTCGGCCATCGCCCGTCACCTCGAGCGGGATCGTAAGACGGTCCGTTCCTACTTGAAGGGCGAGCGTGTCGCCGGGGTGCGGCGGTCCTCGGTGCCCGATCCGCTGGCGCCGTTCGCCGGTTATGTGAAGGCCCGGTTTGTGGATGACCCGCACGTGTGGGCCTCGGCCCTGTTCGACGAGGTCGTCCCGCTGGGCTATGGCGGCTCGTATGTGAGCTTCGCCCGCCAGCTGCGAATGGCTGGGCTGCGCCCGCATTGTGAGGCGTGCTCGGGGGTCAAGGGCCGCGAGACCATCGAGATCGGCCATCGCGCTGGGGATGAGATCCAGTGGGACTGGGCCGAGCGGCGCAACGCCCCGTGGGGTGGAACGTCGTTCGGGCTGTTGGGCACGCTGGCCTATTCGGGGCGGACCCGGGAGGTGCTGTGCTCTTCGATGGACCAGCCGCACCTCATCGAGGCGCTCGACGGCGTGCTGCGCCGCCTGGGCGGCACGACGCGGGCGTGGCGCACCGACCGCCTGGCCACGGTGATCAGGCCGGGCAGCTCGGATGTGCAGGCAAGCTTCGTCCCGGTGGCCAAGCATTACGGGGCTGTCGTGGTGGCTTGCCCCCCGAGGCGGGGGAACCGCAAGGGGGCGGTGGAGTGCGGGGTGAAGTTCATGTGCGGCCGGTGGTGGCGCACGATGACGGCCACCACGGCCGAGGAGGCCCAGGTCAGCGTGGACCGGTTCTGGTCGACTACTGGCGACGCCCGTCTGCGTCCGCCGGGCCGTTATGGCGAGCCCGACACGATGGTGGACGCGATGCGCGAGGCGTGGCCCACTGTCGGCGAGCTGGCCGAGGCCGAGCCGTTGATGGCGTTGCCGGCGGTCCCGTTCCCGGTCACCATCGAAGAGCTCCACCCCGTCGACGACCGGGCCACCGTGGCCTTTAGGGGCAACCGTTACTCGGTCAACCCCGGCTTGGGCGGCGTCGAGCTCACGCTGCGCCATCGCCTCGGCACCAACACCGTCGAGGTGATCAGCCCGGCTGGGGTGGTGATGGTCTCTCATCGCCTGGCCCCGCCGGGAGCGGGTTCGATCGTCCGCACCGCCGAGCACCGCGCCGCGCTGGAGAAGGTCGTGTTGGGCCAGTTCTCCACCGCCCGTCCCTGTGACCGCAAAGCCAACAAGCCGCCAGGCAGCGCGGCTTTGGCCGAGCGGGCCCGCCTTTTGGGCGCCGGGGGCGCCGAGCCGAGCGTGGATCTGGCCGGGATAGCCGAGGTCATCGCCCTGGCCTTCCCGGGCGCCACGTACGCCTCCGGTGGGGAGGTGTCGGCGTGAGCGAGTCGTCCGAGTATCAGAAGCTGCGGGCCCATCTGGCGTTTTTGCGCATGGCCGCGGCGGCCGAAGCGCTGCCCGCCGAGCTCGACCACGCGGCCAAGGCCAAGCTCAACCACACCGCGTTCCTGGAACGGCTCCTGGCTGTGGAGGTCGCGGCGGTCGAAGCTCGCCGCCAGGCCAGCATGACCCGGTTCGCGTCGCTGCCCTCCCCGTTCACCCTGGCCGATTTCGACTTCTCCGCCCAGCCGTCGGTCGACCCCAACCTCGTCGCCGAGCTCGCCACGCTGCGTTTCATCGAGGACGCCACCAACATCTTGCTGATCGGCCCGCCCGGGGTCGGCAAGACCATGCTGGCCGTCGGGCTCGGACATGCCGCGGTGGCCGCGGGGATGCGCACCTACTACACCACCGCGGCCGATCTGGCCGCCCGCTGCCACCGGGCCGCCCTCGAAGGCCGATGGGCGACCGTGATGCGCTTCTACGCCGGGCCGAGACTGTTGATTATCGACGAAGTGGGATACCTTCCGATGCCCGCCGAGGCGGCCGCCGCCCTGTTCCAGGTGGTCAGCCAGCGATACTTGAAGGGCAGCATCGCGTTGACGACCAACTTGGGCATCGCCTCGTGGGGCAAAGTCTTCAACGATGACCCCATGGTCGCCGGCGCCATGCTCGACCGCCTCCTCCACCGGTCGGTGGTCCTCAACATCGACGGGGACTCCTACCGGATGCGCAGCCACCGGGCCCGCGCCGAAGCCACCCGCAAGGCGGTGGCCGGGTCATGACCGGCACCGCCGCCGGCCCCATCTGCGCGACGCCCCGACCGGCCAACCGGGCTGTCGGCCGCCAGGTCTACAGCGGTTCTGGCAGCGAAAACACCGGGGCCGGCCGTGACCTCCACCACCGCCAGCCCAACCCCAATAGGTGTATGGTCAGATATACACTATGAGAGAGCCCCGTCGTGACCACTACCTCGCGCCGGCCACCGGCGACGACACCGACGTCGTCGTCGAAGCCGCCATCGATAGTCTCGGCGACCTCCGGGGGCTGGCCTGGCTGGGTGACGCCGGCGCCCGCCTGCACCTGCTCACCAGCCTCATGGCCGAGACCGAACGCCAACTACCCCGAGCCGTCGCCGACGCTCGAGACCAGGAATACTCGTGGGCCGAGATCGGCGACCTCCTCGGTGTCACCCGAGCCAGCGCCTGGCAACGCTACGCAGGTCGCACCGACGACAACCGAACCCCGCTCGACCCCGACTGACCAACCCATGACACCCAGCCCACCCAACCCCAGAAGCGGTCTGAATCCAGCCGGAAAACGTCGCACAAAGTCAGATAAGGCTCACACCTGCGCCACGTTCATGCGCCGCATCGGCATAGGCGGATGCTGCCCACCCCTGCGACGCGCCAATCGCGACACACGAACTCGTCGACCAGGAGGTGACCGCCTGACCGTCGCCTAAGCTCACATCAAGCCCACCCACCCCCTCGACACCTGGGGAATTTCGGTGATCGACAGTGGGGAATTTCGGAAATCCGCAGCACCGGCGTCGTTGTGGCACACGAGCCCGTCGAGGGGACTGTGGCGCCTGGTCCAGGCGGCCATGTTGAGCGCGTCGAGCACCAAGGCGGTGGTCATGGACCTTGCCGCTTTCCAGCCGACGATGCGCCGGGAGTACACGTCG
>DATKSG010000102.1:0-3085 GCA_035531775.1 Acidimicrobiales bacterium
CCGCTGGCCGGCTATCGGACCTACGTGCTGCCCACCGCCGAAGGCAAGACCCCGTTGTTCCGGGTGTCGGGCGCCCCTGCCGGGAGCCGCCTGCGTATCGCCACCCTCGACGCATACAACGGCATCGTGTTCTCGGTGGCAGCTGGGGCGCCGGGCTCCTCGGCCTCGGGGAACTTCGCGGCCGTGGGGAGCCCGGTGTCGCCACGACCCTGTCCCGCGCCGCACTGCATGCTCGCCTCGATCACTGTTCAGCTGTTGCACTACAACGGCGTGTGGCTTCCCGACGTGGGTATCGTGCGTTCAGTCCATTTTCTCGGACGGCAGGCGCAAGCCCAACGCAACGGCTTCCGTTACAACGTGGCCACCGACAACGCCGTCCTCTCCATCGGTGCGGGTGCCCCGGACCGGTACCAACTCGTGTCAGAGGTGCCCCGCGTGCCACCTCCTGCAGCTATGGCATCGGCGCGGGCAGTCCCGGCTGCCCTGCCCACGCCCACTGGTGTGCCGAAAGTGGTCGGCACCAAGGCCACCCAGTTGGCCGCGGGTGCCTCGGGGGACTTCGCCAAAGCCGAGCAGCTGAGTCAGCACCTGGCCAGCGAAGGCGCTTACTCCGACGGCACGGCGGACTCGGCGCCGTCGCTGCCGGGGCACGGGCAGTTCCGGATCGACGAGTTCCTCGGTCTCGAGCAGCCGGTGGGTGACGCCGAGCAGTACGCAGCGGCGATGGACCTGATGGCTCGCTCGCTCGGTCTGCCGGCCCGGGTGGTGCTGGGCGTACGCCTCCGGCCCGGCGCCCACACTTACGTCGGTCACGACGTCACGGCCTGGGTGGAAGTGGACTTCGCCGGGGTCGGTTGGTACCCCTTCGACCCGACGCCGCCCATCACCGCCCAGACGCGAGCGTCGCCGCCTCCGCCGCCACCGTCGAGCTCCGATCAGGCCCAATATCAGCCGCCCCCCGCATCCCCAACCGCGGGGACCGCTGCCGCGGCGAACGCCACGACCAGAGCCAGGACACCCTTGCACCACGGCAAGTTGCTGCACGACCTGTGGCGAGTCGCGATCGTCCTCGCCGCGGTGGCGGTCGTCGGTCTCGCCGTGCTCGGACCCCCCCTGCTCGTGATCGGCCTCAAGGCCGCCCGGAGACGGCGGCGCCGCAGCGCCGCAGGCTCCGTGGCCCGGATGGAAGGAGGCTGGGCGGAAGTCATCGACCGGGCCCGTGACCTGCGTCGTCACCTGCCGCCTCGGGCCACCCGGCGGGAGACTGCCGATGCCCTGGGTGGCTCATCGCTGGCGGTGGCCGATCGGGCCGACCGCGCCACGTTCGGGCCCGGAGACCCGCCCGATGCCGACGCCGACGAACTGTGGGCCCGGGTCGACGCCCTGCTCGCCGAGATGGAGGCCGGATTGTCGCGCTGGACGCTCCTGCGGGCCCGGGTCGATCCTCGCTCGCTGCTGGCCATGCGAGCTGCCGGGAAGCACGCACGCCGGTCCGAGAGGGCGGCACGATGAGGCTGAAGATCGGCTTGGTCGGGCCCGGAGGCGATGTCGCCGACCTGGCCGTCGTGGTGGAGCCGGCGGTCACCGTCGGTGAGCTGGCAAGAGCCTTGTCGGCCCGTGATCCTCGCATCACATCGGTGACCGGCGGGCCGGCGCCGGGGCCGCGTGCCCTCGGCTCGGTCACCCTGGCAGCCGATGCGGGAGCGTTCGGGGCCGGAATCCCACCCGAGCTCAGCCTGCTCGAAGCCGGGATCCGCTCGGGTGGCAACGTGAAGGTCGTTTCGGCGGCCGCCTACAACGACGGTGGAAAGCGAGGCCCAGGGGTCGCCACGTTGCGGGTCCTGAGCGGACCCGACATCGGACGCACGTTCGAATTGCCCCGCGGCACCGTCTACGTCGGCCGGGACCTGTCCTGCGACGTGCGGCTCAACGACCCCCTCGTCTCCAAGCACCATGCCAAGCTGCACGTCACGTCGGTCGCCGAGCTCGTCGACACCAACTCGGCCAATGGCATTCTCGTCGACGGTGGCCTCGTGCCCCGGGTAGTGCTCTCCTCGGAGGTCGTCGCCGTGCTCGGGGACACCGAGATCTCGGTGTCCATGCACCAGCCCCCAGGCGCCGAGACCGCCCACGGCACCGCCATCGCCTTCAACCGTTCCCCCCGCCTCTTCCCCCGCTTCGAGGGGGGGAGGATCGAAGCACCAGAGCTCCCAACGCAGGCCCCCAGCCAGCGCCTCCCGATGATCCCGCTCATCGTGCCGGTGATCATGGGCACGGCGATGTACCTCATCACGAAGTCGGTGCTGTCCATCGCCTTCGTCGGCCTGACCCCACTGATGATGCTGGGCAACTTCGGCGAGAACCGTCTTCGCTCGGCTCGCACAAACCGCTCCGAGGCGGAGCGGTTTGCCAACCAGATGAACCAGCTCGGAGCCGATCTGTCCGCCTCTGCCGACCTCGAACTGGCACAGCGCTGCCAGGAGCACCCGGGCATGGACGACGTCCTGACTGCTGCCGACGGCTTGCGCCCGACGCTCTGGGCGCGCCGGCCGTCGGACGCCGACTTCCTCCATCTGCGCCTCGGTACTGGCTCCATGCCGTCACGGACCGAGATTGTCCTGCCTCGAGAGATGCCGCCGTCTCCCGCCGCCCAGGACATCATGGACCTGCGAGACCGGTTCGCCACGGTGTCAGGTGTGCCCGTCGTTGTCGACCTGGGCCAGGGCGCGTTCGGCGTCGCTGGCCAGTCGGACCTCGCCCACTCCCTGGGCCGGGCACTTCTGGCCCAAGTTGTCGGCCTGCACTCACCGGCGGAGGTGGTCGTGGCGGCCGCCGCCTCAGCGGCCAGTGCCGGACGGTGGGACTGGCTCAAGTGGACGCCACATGTGTCCTCGCCGGCCAGCCCCCTCAAGTCGCCGCACCTGGCCGTCGGTCGCACCGCCTGTCTGGACCTCGTCTCGGAACTCGAAGGGCTGCTCGACCAACGGGCCGACACCGACAGCCGGCCCGGGCCGTCGGGCACCGCCGGCCGTGTCCCCGAGCCGACAGTGGTACTCCTTGTCGAGGACGACGCCGCCTTCGAGCG
>DATKSG010000103.1:0-37678 GCA_035531775.1 Acidimicrobiales bacterium
ACACAGAGGCGTGGAGGAGCTTCTTCTTTCTCACAAAAGAGAGTCTGAAGCGCCTCTGTGTTTTCGCAGCGGATGCCGCTCGGTTGGCTCAGGCCTCCCCGGTCACGAGGCCGTCAGACCCCGCTAGAACCGGAAGACCCAGTTATTTCGGGCGCGATCGAATCTTTTGCACTCCTGGCAAAGGCGTTTAGCGCGTCGTTTATTTTCGATTCGTAGCCAGGGACGAGGTGTTCGGTGTCAACTCCAGCCTTCGCCTTGGCGCCCGAGCCGTCGATCTGCTCGGCCCCAGGCCCTTACTCAGACCGGCATTCAGAGCGTCGATATGAATTGGGTCCCTGTGACAATTCCGGGCGGACGATGGATTGCACGATTAACCGGCGCTCGCGAGAGTTGACCTGTCGGCATCGGCACAACCCGCGCGCCAGGCCAGAATGACCCTGCTCGAACAATACCGAACGTTTTATCCGCCGCCTTATCGGCGGCTATTCAAGAGGGCGACGATCTCGTCCTCCACGTCGAGTCCCGATGCGGCTTTCACCAAGAGGTGGGCGAACTCGAAATCATTCGGGGGAAGCACGCGCCCGCCGTCAATACCGTTTCGGTCAAGCAGCCACCGGGCGAGAAGCAGTGCCGTGCGCTTGTTGCCCTCTCCAAAGGCCTGGGCTCTGGTGACTCGAAAGGCAAGGACACCAGCCGCGACTACGGCATCATCTAGGCCATCGATACTTGAGAGGGCGGATCGAAGTCGATCGAGGTCGTCAGGCTCGTTGAACCATTCGTCCTGAGCGCGCACAGCGTGATTGAAGGCCACCGCCAGCTCGGATGTAGGAAACCTCAATGGTCGTGGAGGAACGCCAGCAGCTCTTTGTAATCGGCCAGCTGCTGTTGTAACCAGGCGCGCTCTTCGTCCTCGAGGGCGGCAAGCTGCTCCAGGGCTGAGTGGTCGGTCTGGCTCACAGATCTAATGATACCGGTTGAGCTGTGGATTTGGGCTGCAGGCCGTCCCTGCTCGTAGTGATATACGTGACGAACGATTGCGTACGGCATGAAGCGTTGAGTGGCCGATCTTCTGACATACCTACAGCGGCGCTATCGTTCCCAGGCGCAACTTGCTGATACCGGTTGTGGCCTTGGTGGTGTCGATGAGTCTGTCTGAAGCAGTTGGATCGACACGGACTAGCACTCCGCCCTGACCGCTTGCGGCAACGGCCATGTCGCCCCCGACAAGAACTGCGAGGCCGCCGAACTTCTTGTCGGAAAGCCCGCGTTCAGCACCGATGAGTTCCCTAATGCGATTGGCCAAAACCTCGTCATAAGGCATAGCTCGCGTTGGTTCTCTCAGGTCTTATGTTTCGGTACGCGAGAGGGCAATAAAGCTTTTAGTCGACGCAAATCGCCTCGAAGGGCTCCAGTGTCTGTCGCCTGCTCGATCGTTAGAAGTCCCGTTACAAGACCGAGAAGCACATGAGGATCGTTGCAGGCCACGTTGGACACCTCGTCAGGTGGATTTACATCGATTGTCGCTCTGTTCTGATCGATACGAACAAGGAACGTCGTTCCGGACACCTCGAGGACGACAGCGACGGGTTTCTCGCTTCTTCTGTCGCGCAGGAGAGCCTGAAGTGCGACCGATAACCACTCAGGCCGAAAGGAGTCTGCTCCGGGGCCTGGAACCATGAGCGGGGTACTCCATCGCACGAGGGCTTCGACCGTTTCACGAAGCTCCGATCCCCACGCCGTTAAGGCATAGAGAACCCCATTTGCCTCGCTCGAGACCTTGCGTTCGATGACCTCTGCTTGTTCGAGGTCACGAAGACGCTGAGCGAGGAGGTTCGTGGCCACGCCTTGAAGGCCCACATGCAGCTCGCCGTATCGCTTGGGGCCGGCTAAGAGTTCTCTCACGATGAGCAGGCTCCAGCGATCGCCGATCACGTCCAGTGCCCGCGCCAGGCCGCAATACTGGCCATACGAGCGCCGGTTCCCCATCTGACTTGACTTACTCACGCAAACTTGATTATATCAAGATCCATGCCAGAGCAAGCGCACAACTCCCTGCCCAACACTCGGGGGACGGTCATGGCCGAGGCTCGTGCGGCGTTGCATGAGGTCGTCTCAGGATTCGTCCGACTCGTGCGCGCTATCCCCGATCCGAACGTTCCCTCCATCGGCTCGTGGCGCGTCGGCGATGTCGCCGCCCACCTATCTCATGCCCTTCGTGTCGATACTGATGCCGTCGCTGAAAGGCCCCTACCTCCAGCCACGGTCACCAAGGCGGGTATGGACGAACTCACAGAGATGATGCTGTCAGAGGACAGCGAGAGAAGTCCGACCGTAATCGCGGACAACATCGACGAGCTGTTCCGCGAGTTCGACGAGGTCGCTTCCCGATCGCAAGCAACCACCGTCGACTGGCTTCAGGGGGCTCGCATTCCGCCTTCGGCAGTGGCTTGCCATCTGCTCGAGGAGTGCTTGGTCCATGGTCACGACATCGCCACCGCCACGAACCAACCGTGGGTCATCGAACGTCATCACGCCCTGCTTGCCATCGAGTGCTTTGCTTTGCCGCTCATCCAGGCTCTACCGCCGACCGCTTTGCTAAACCCGGACCGGGCCCAATCCCTCTGTGCTCAAATCGATATGCGTCTGCGTGGCGGAGTACGGACACATATGGCGCTCAACAATGGGTCGTTGACCTTCGACTCAGATGCGGTATCAAACGTCGACGTCCACGTCTCTGCCGATCCCGCCGCCTTCCTGCTCATGTTCATGGGCCGCCAGGGCATGTGGAAGCCGCTCGTAACGGGGAAAGCGATGGCTTGGGGTCGTCGGCCATGGCAGCTTGTCCGGGCGCTTGGTGTCTTGGCTCCTCCATAACCCTCAAGCACACGCCGAGGCAGATATCCGTGGACTAAACACGCTCGGAAACGACAGCTGTAAGGGGCCATCGAGGCCAACCAAGCGTGCGGCAGTGCATCATATGTGGGCCGGTCTATCTGGCCCGAAAGAGGGCTCCTGCAAGCTCTTCGCTAACCATCCTGCAACGACGCAGGTTCGAGCACATAACCACGGCCGCCGGGCCGGTCCGGACTAAACGCTGTCGCGCCCGATTCGGCATTACACACTCAAGGGCCAGCTACCGAACAGGTATACCGAATCACCAGGCACACGAGCTATTCAGTATCCGGCAGCCCGGGCGGGTGGACGCGAGACCTTTCGCCTGGGCCGTGTGATTACCGGGGCGCTCTATTTTGCGATCCCTGGTGGTGGCTCGCCCACGACTCGATCAGGTCGAGTCCGCTCGGCCCCGATAGAACGCCGCGCTCACGACCAGAATCCAGAGGAAGAACGTTGCGGGGACCCACACGGTGACTTCGCTCTCCAATGAGAGAAACGTTCCGTGACTGAGGAAGGATGCCGCGATCAAGACGTGGGCGCACGCACCGACAGCGGCAACGTATGCCGTCCACTTCGGCAAGCCGCCGAGCCGAATCACCAGTGCCGCGTAGACAGCCAGGAAGAGGGCAGTTGGAATGCCGGAGAGCGCCAGGAGTCCGAAGGTCAGGTCACCTAAGAGGCCAGCGACGTTGGCGGGTTGACTCCTGTAACCAAGCAAGTAGATCGGAACGAAGCCAGCCAGGATCAACACAGACGCCGCGACCGTCGCCAAGCCGAAGATCGACGAAAGTATCTGTGGATCGCCTTCTCGGTGACGGAACCAACTCCATAGTCCGCCGGCAAAACAGAGGAACAGGCCCATGGCCAGGCTGAAAACGAACAGAGAGATCGTGATCCGCGTGGCGTTGCGCTGGCCATAGAGCGCGACTGCTGTGGCCGATGACCGCGTCCCCGGGGCATCCCACAACGGTGGAGCGATGAAGGTGGCAGCCACGATGAGGTCGAAGCAGAACAATCCGGCCAACCCAATCAGTCGGGTCGGGACGGTGAGTAGCCCCCCCGATCTGACTTGGTTCCCCGATTCGGTTGCCGTCCGCGCCGATGATTCGAGAACGCCCAGGTTCGCTCCCGCTGACATCTCCGTGACTCCTTCCGATGGGGCTTCCTCGCCCATGGTCGGTGTTGACGAGCGTCATGTCGATTACCTGCAGGTAATGGAGGATCTGACCTGGTCCAAGTAGCGTCACCTTCCGATGGCTGTTGTTGACCTCGGAGCCGGAGTCGGGTCGTCGCTGAGGGAGTGGCGCGAGCGTCAACGGTTGAGTCAGCTCGCACTCGCCCTCGCTGCCGGCATCTCAGCCCGGCATCTCAGCTTCATTGAAACGGGACGCTCGAAGCCGGGCCGAGACGTGCTGCTCCGCCTCACCGAGTGCCTGGAGGTTCCGCTAAGGGAGCGAAACGAACTGCTCCTCGTCTCCGGCTACGCACCGGCGTTTTCTGAGCTGCCCCTTCAGGACCCAATGCTCGCGCCAGTCCGCGAGGCACTCGACGTGATCATCAGCGGGCACGAGCCCTACCCGGCGGTGGTCGTCGATCGCTATTGGAACCTGGTTGCCGCGAGCACCCTGATGGTATTGCTCGCTCCGTTAGTTGACGCCAGCCTTCTTGAGCCTCCTGTCAACGCTATGAGGGTTGGGTTACATCCCGAGGGCCTTGCCCGATGGACCGTCAACCTGGCCGAAGTGCGCTCCTACTTCATCGGACGGCTCGAGCGGCAAGTGGCGCTGACGCGAGACCCCAAGTTGAAGGAACTGCTGCAGGAAGTGACGGCCTACCCCGCTCCCGAAGTCGCTCACGATTTCACACAGGCGTCGGCAGCGGCAGGAATCCTCACACCCGAGATGCGGTTCCGCTTGCCCGACGGAGGCGAGCTTGCGTTCTTCGCGACGGTACTCACCTTCGGCACCGCGTTAGATGTCACTGCTTCGGAGCTTTCGATCGAGCTGGGATTTCCCGCTGACGCGCTAACGGCAGAGACGCTCAATCGCGTCGTTGGGAACCTCGGGACTCAAGGGCGCCCCGGTCAGGTTTGGAGACAGCAACCGCCCGCAAATATTCCGACTTGGTGATTCTGCCTTGCACTCGCAATGTGCCGATACCCGTAGCAGCCGAGTCCTTGGCTCGTTTCCCCAGGGGCTACCGATCGGCAACGTGCGGAGGTCAAATCCCGGGCGCGCCGTGGGCGCGAAGGGACGCGCAAATGAGGTAAGTCGCGGACAACACCGGTCAGTCGTTTTCGGGTTGTGACATGGACGAATCTGCATTTGTTGAGGTAAGTGAGTCGCCTCGGAGCGCCTTCACACGGCTGAGGCCGGGGGTTCGAGTCCCTCTGCGCCCACCTCAAGGGCCTAGCAAGCCACTGGCCTGCAACGTGGCGTTCGCACTCGGAATGGTGCGCTAACCGCCTCCGCCGGAAATGGGGCCATTTCCGGCAAATGCAAGCTACTCCATCGGGCATGAAATTCAGGACCTGCTCACCTCCTTCGATAGACATCGCTCCGGTGGTCGATGCGGTCGACGTAGACGGTCCGATCAGCTTCATCGATCCAATAGATGACCCGGTACTGTCCGACGCGGGCACTGTGCCAACCAACTAGCTCGCGACCGAGCGGACAGCCCACCTGGTGAGGATTGGCGATCAGGCGACCGAAGCAGAACTCGATGACGGCGCCGATGACACGTGGAGAAGTGGATGCCAGACGGTCGAGTTGTCGGGTAGCAGGAGGCGACCAGCAGAGCTCGTAGTCATCCACGCGACCAGCGGGCGAGGGCCTCTTCCTTGGTCAGCTTTGCCGACTCTCCCCTCCGGCGAGCCCGGTCGGCCTCCCGCAGGTCGGCCATGGACTCTGGATCGGACAAGATGTCCAAGGTCTCTTCGAGCGCCTCAAGGTCGTCAATCGCCAGGACGACGACGCTTGGGCGTCCGTGCTTGGTGATGATCACGCGGCGATGCTCCGACTCAACGCCCTCGACAACCTCGGAGAGGTGCGCTTTCGCCTCAGCGAGCGAGAGCTGCTCGTTGATCGACATGACCAGAAGTATGACTAGATTAATGCATCCTGTCAATACCGCCGTCGCCGGCGCGCCCGTGGTCGCCGGGTCCTATGGGGCCATGCCCGACCTCGACGTGATCCGGGTTTGGATAGAGGTCGTCTACTCCACTACAAACGTATGACGACATGTGATACATTCATCCCCATGGCTCATGCGGTCTCCGTTCGCCTGGACGACGAGGTCCAGCGGGCTTTGAACAAGCTCCAGGCATCGGGAATGAGCCGATCTGAGGCGATTCGCAAGGCCATCCTCGATGCCGCCGCATCGCTACGGCGCAAAGAGGCACTTCGGGCCGAAATGGTCGCCCTTGATGCGGATGAGCGAGACCGCCAAGAGATGTTGGAAGTGGCGTCACTCATGGAGAGTCTGCGTGCTCCGGGGTGACGTGTACGAGCTGCGATTGCCAAAAGGGGTGGGGCACGAGCAGAAAGGTCGCCGATTCGGAGTCATCGTCCAGGCCGACGTGTTACTACCTCGCTCAGTTGTCCTGATGGCTCCCACCTCGACAAGCGCGCGCCCGGCGTCGTTCCGACCCGAGCTTGTGGTGCAAGGCGCGACGACGCGGGTTCTCGTCGAACAGGTCGGGGCAGTGGATGTGGACCGTTTGGGAGATCCGGTCGGGCACGCCAGTGCCGAGGAGATCTGGGGGATCGACGAAAGCCTTCTCACAGTCCTCGGTCTCGGCTAAGAGCAACTACGGCCAGCGCAGTGGTCACTGAACCGAACCGGGCCGAGGCACCACGGCCACAGCTCGTCTTCGTCGTCGGCGTGCGCCGGAGCGGCACCAACTGGCTCCAGCGCATGCTCGGCGTGCATCCGGCGGTGTGTGTCGTGCCGTCGGAGACGCACCTGTTCTCCGACGGGGTGCGCCATCTGCAAGAGCGCGTGCAGCACGGGCTGGCCTCGGCCCCGGCCACCGGCACCGTGTACATGGAACGTGCGGCGTTCCTGGAAGCGACCAGAGCCTTTTGCGACGCGCTGTTCTCGGGCCTGGCCGATGTGCTGAGCCCGGGGGCGACCCATGTGGTGGAGCGCACGCCCATGCACGTGCTGCACCTTCCGCTGGTGAGCGCCGTCTACCCCGATGCCAACGTCCTCCACATCGTGCGCGATGGCCGCGACGTGGCCCGGTCCCTGGTGTCGAAGTCCTGGGGGCCCGACGACGTGGCTGAGGCTGCCGCCGAGTGGGTGACCGGCATCACCGCCGCCCGGGCCGCCCACCTGGACCCGGCGCAGTACCGCGAGGTGCGCTACGAATCGCTGTTGGCCGATCCGGCGGGCGCCATGGGCGCGCTGTTCGCCTTCGTCGGCCTCGACGCCCCCGACGACGTCCTGGCGGCCGTCGGGCGCGAAGCCGCCGTGGTGCGAAACGAGGACCCACTGGCGCCGGTGCCCGGGGCGGGGAAGTGGAAGGCGACGTGGTCGGCCTCGGACCTGTCGCGCTTCGAGGCCGTAGCCGGCACTTTGATGGACGAGCTGGGCTACCGCAGGGCCCCGGCCCTCGAGCGTGCCACCGGGAAGGGACCGGTCACAGCCAGGATCCGGCGCCGGGCCCGGCGGTCATGGACGGCCACGGCCGGAGCGCTCTCGGCGGCCCGGTCCCGCTCGGCCCCCGGTGGAGACACCCACTCGCTCGACGACGCCCAGCACGTGGTCAGCCGGTTCTTCGACCTGGTGTCCCGGGGCCGGGGGGCGGAGGCTGTGGCGCTCATGGCCACCGATGCCGACATCAACGTGGTGACCGACGAGGGCTCGTGGCGGGGCAGCGGCCCGGCTGCTCTGGCCCGCCTGGCTCAGGCGTTCGAGGCCGAGGAGTTCGAGGCCGAGGGCTACGGCACCGACGGGCGCCACGGCGATGAGCAGGTCGCCTACGGGGCCCAGTTCGTGGTTTTCTTCGTCAGGGAGCACCCCGGCGGCCCGACGGTGCATCGAAGCGTGGTGCTGAAGGTGGAAGGTCGGGCTATCACCGCCTTGCACTACCGGCGATTTCTTCAACACTGACCGTGGCGCCCCCGGATAATTAGTGAGAAAGCCCTAAAAAAGATTGGATAACTCGCTCTGTAGTAGCTACAACCACAGTGGGCGGCTGGGTCGGAGTGATCCGATAGAGGCGGGCCGTCCTCCACTGAGAGCGGAGGCGACGGACATGAGAACGCGATTCCTACAGAGCATCCTGGCGATGCTCGCGGCGGCCGGCGGTGTAGTGGTGGCCGGTGGCAGCACGGCCATGGCCACCGGCAGCCCGCTGCCCATCTTGGCCTGCACCACGGCCGGCACGGCGTACTTCACCCCGGGCACCGGGTCCACCACCATCTGGACCGTGCAGTCCAACGGGAGCTGCAACGTGTCCAACATCCCGGCCAGTCCCACCGAGACGGTGTCCATGACCGGCAGCGGTTCGTCGGTCGGTCTGGGCATCTGCAGCGGCACTCTGCCTGTCATCACCAACTTGCTGATCAACGTCACCGAGGTGTTCACCAATACCGTTACCCACCAGACCACCACTGAGAAGGCCACGTGGTCGCTCGGGGTCTCGACCTACCCGGTGGCTACCCCGTTGCTGGTGGCCGGCACCCTCGGAAGCGGGGCCGGATCGGCCTTCACCCACATCTTCTTGCAGTGCGGGAATGCCAAGAACCGGCCCTCGGCCCAGTTCACCTGGGTGGAGTCCGACTAGGACTTAGCGACACGGCCAGCCGACGGACCGCCGTCCCCCTGTGATCTGGGAGGGCGGCGGCCCGCCGGCTTGGCGCCGTGGTGGGCCGGACAGCCCATATAGTTCGTGCAAATGGGGACCTGGCGGGGGCGACGGTGAGCGACGACGACCCGACGCGCCCCGTGGAGGTGGTGACCGAAGAGGTCACGGCCGAGCCTGACGACGACGCGGCAGGCGACTGGCAGTCCAGGGTGTGGCGGGAATTCCGGCGCCGCCCCCGGCGGGCCATGGTGCCCGGGGTGGTGCTCGGCGTGGTGCTCGGGCTGTTCTCGGGGCTTCTCATGCTGCGCGGGGCGCCCATTTGGAGCAGCCAGACGGTCCTCTTCTTCGATGATCCCCTGGGAATTGCTCTGTCGGGCGACCCGGGTCAGCTCACCAAGCTCATCGCCCTTCGTTCCAAATACGCCAGCCTGGCTGCCACCGAGGCCATCGCCGGGCCGGCGGCCACCGCTCTGCACGTGCCGGTCGGCCTGGTGCTGAGCTCGTCGTCGGTGTCGTTGCCGTTCGAGTCGCTGCTGTTCGTGGTGGTGGGCACTTCGAGCTCACCGGGATTCGCCCGGGCCGTCTCCGCCCAGGTGGCCAGGGATATCCAGCTCTATGTGGTGCACGAGGACGTGGCCAACGCCGTGCCCCCGCCCGACCGCTTCCAGGTGTCGGTGGTGTCCCCGGCCGGTCCGGCCGTGGCCAGCAAGCCCTCGAGGTCCAAGGCCGCGCTGGTGGGAGTAGGCGCCTTCGTGGGTGGGTTGCTGGCCGGAATGGGGCTGTACCTGGCCGAAGCCACGGCCCGCCGCCGCCGCCGGGCCTAGCGCGACCGGGGTCACCGTGAAGATGGCGGTGGCCGCTTCGGACCTGCCCCATCCCGAGGGCACCGCCGCCGGGCGCGACCTGTGGGCTTGGTGCGAAGCGGCGCTGGCGCTCGGCCACGAGCTCGAGGCTTGGATCTGGAACCGCTCACCTTCGTCGCCGGCGGGCCCGGTGCCGCCGTGGGCCAGCTACCGGCCGGTGCCGCCGGCGTCCTCGTCGCGGTGGGGGACCTTCGTGACACCGGCGCAGGCGGCGTCCTGGCATCCCGATCCCGAAGCGGTGGTGGTGGCCGACCACCTGCCGTCGGCCGGTGCCGTGGCCGGGCGCCGGCGCGCCGTGGTGACCCTGCACTACCGCGCCCTGGCCGACGCCCGCAGCGTGCGCCAGGTCCGCCCGTGGCATCTGCGCACCGCCTTCGAGGAGCAGCGCGCCGTGCGCCGGGCCGAGTTGGTGCTGGCCTACTCCGAGCGGGTGGGTCGCCACCTCACCCGCCCGGCGCACGTGGTGCCCATGACCTGTCCGTTGCCGGCCCAGGCCGTGGACCCCGTGGAGGAACCGGTGGCGGCGCTCATAGCCGACTGGTGGTGGCGGCCCAACCGCCTGGCCCTCGACCACCTGCTGGCCCTATGGCCCGACGTGCGCGCCGTGGTGCCGACGGCTCGCCTGCTGCTGGCCGGGCGTCACTTCCCGGCCGACGCCGTGGGCCACGTTCCCGGAGTGGAGGTGCTCGGCCCCGTGCCCTCGAGCGTGGACCTGCTGGAGCGAGCGGCCGTGGTGGCCTTCCCGTGCCCGACCTCGAGCGGGCCCAAGGGCAAGACCCTGGAAGCGATGGCCTACGGCGTGCCGGTGCTCACCACGCCGGCCGGTATGGAGGGCATCGTCCTCGGCCCCGAGGGTGACGCCATGGTGGTGCGACGGAGCGCCTTCGCGGCGCGCCTGGCATCGCTGCTCCAGGACCCCGAAGCCCGAGCCCGCCTGGGCCGGATCGGGCGCCAGGCGGTGGCCGATCACCACTCGCCCCGAGCGGCTGCTCAGGCCCGGGTGGCCGCCTTCTCGTCTGCCTTCGGCCTGTAGGGCCCCTACAGCACCAGGCACCGGCTGCGCAGCGCCGCCACCACCAGCGCTTCCTGGCCCACCAGGTCACCCACGGCCATTTGGACCAGGCGCACCACGGCCGGGCGCCCCTTGCGCCACCGGGCTTCGGGCCAGGCCAGGACCACCCACGGCACCACAGCCAGCAGCCACCAGGGCACGACTGTGACCGCCCCCACCACCACACCGGCTACGGCGGCGTCGAAGGCGGCCGTGCGCGGGGCCAGGAAGGTGCCCATCCACAGCGCTCGTCGGCCGAAGCGGCTGCGGCGCACCAGGGCGGGGAAGACGCCGCGCCCGCGCAGAGCCGCCACCCACTGCCAATACGTGGCCGGCTCGTGTCGATGGTGGACCAGGGCCTCGGGGGCGAAGGTGAGCTCGGCTCCGGCCTCTACCACGCGCCAGCCCAGCAGGGCGTCCTCACCCACCAGCTTGCCCCGGGCCGTGGCTGGCGCCCGGTCGCGGCCCGGGAAGCCCCCGGCATCGAGCACGGCCTGGCGCCGGTAGGCGATGTTGCACGTCTCGAACAGCCACGTCGGTCGCAGCACCCACACCGTGCGGGCCCACACACCGCCATCGTCGCGGTCATCGGGCCACGGCTCCACCCGACCCTGGACCACGACGGCGGAATCCGCTCCGGCGAAGGGAGTGGTGAGCTCATGGAGCCACCCCGGGGTCGGCAGGCAGTCGTCGTCGGTGAAGGCCACCAACGGGGCGCGGCCCATGGCCACCCCGACGTTGCGGGCCGGGCCCTGGCCGCCGTTGGCCTCGAGGCGCACCGCCGCCAGCCGCAGCGCCGTGGTGGAGTTCAGCGCGTCGAGCCGGTCCCACGTGTCGTCGTCCGAGGCGTCGTCCACCACCACCACCTCGTAATCCGATGGGGCCATGGTCTGCTGCTCGAGGGCGGCGAGCAGTTCGGCGAGCAGCGCCCCCCGGTTGTAGGTAGCGACTATCACCGACACCTTCGGGACGGGGCCCCCGTCGTAGGTGGCGCTGTGCAGCTCGCTCGGTGTCACGACGAGGTCTCGGCCTCCGGCTTGTGGGCGTGGACGAGGCAGAACTGAGAGCCGTCACCCACGGTGGCGTCGAGGGCCAGACCGCCGTCGGCCAGTGCGCCGAGGAGCTCGGGGCGCGACAGCGCCGAGCCCAGCCACTGCGGTTCCAGACATCCCCGCTCACGACGGTGCAAGAGCCGTTGCAGGCGGGGGCCGAGCCGCAAGATGGCGCGGTGGAATTCGGCCCGGTGGATCTCGGGGAAGTCGCTCACCTGGAACACCGTCCATCCCCCCGGTCGAAGGACGCGCCCGATGTCGCGGATGTAGCGGCAGGTGATGGCCGGGTCGGGGATGTGCTGGAACACGATGAAGGAGTAGACGACGTCAAAGGCCCCGTCGGGGAACTGGCCCAGGTCGACGCCGTTGCCCACCACCAGCTCGACGTTGGCCACGTCGGCCAGCTCGTGGCGGCCTCGCTCGACCATCTCCTGCGACACGTCCACGCCAGTGACCTTTTCGGCTCGGCCGGCCAGGGCGCGGGTGATGCGGCCGATGCCGCAGCCGATCTCGAGGACCCGGTCCGACGGGCCGATGGAGACGTCGAAGGGGCCGAGGGTGTGCTCGAGCGCCTCGGCGCCCGAAGCCCAGAAGCCCTCGACGTCGGTATCGCGGTAGTCGAGGACGCTGTGGATGTAGTACATGGCGTTCTCCTGGGCCTTGGCGTCCCAGTACGCCCGCATGGAGCGCGCTGCGTCGTGGTCGGGACCGGTCGCTTCCATGGGGACCATCATGCCCGGTCGCCCGGCTGGTCCGGGGCTTCGTCGTCCCCATGGCCGCCCCGGTCGGACGGTAGCGTGGGCCTCCCCGCCGGCGCCGACGCGGGAGGAGGAGGACGAGTGGGCCCCGACGAGCTTCGCCAAGAGGTCGAGCGCTATCCCTGGTACCACACTCTGGACCTGGGCAACGGAGTGGTGACCCCTGGGATGTTCGATCACCGCGGCACCGAGTCGCGTCACCTGCTGCCCGACGACCTGTCGGGGCTCCGGTGCCTCGACGTCGGCACCATGGACGGGTACTGGGCGTTCGCCATGGAGCGTCGGGGGGCATCCGAGGTGGTGGCCGTGGACATGCCCGACAACCCCGAGGGCCTCGACTGGCCGGCCAGCCTCCGTCCCACGGTGGTGAAGACCGTCGACGAGACCAAGACGGCGCGCTTCGAGCTGGTGCGCGGCGCACTGGGCTCGTCGGTGCGCCGCGAGCTGCGCTCGGTGTACGACCTCGACGTGGATCTCGGGACCTTCGATTTCGTCTTCTGCGGAGACCTCCTCGTGCACCTGAAGGACCCGGCCACCGCCCTCGAGCGCATCCGGCGGGTGTGTGGCGCCAGTGCCGTGATCTGCAACCCGACCAAGGAGCAGTTCCCTTTCCGGCGCCGACCGTTGGCCCAGTTCGACGGCATCGATGAATTCGAGTGGTGGCTGCCCAACCAGGCCGCCCTAGAGCGCATGGTGCTGGCCGCCGGCTTCTCCCGGGTCGAGGCCGGCCGCCGGTTCGCCCTGGCCACGACCTCGGGTGGGCCATGGAAGGGACGGCGCAGCGTGGTGCGCGGCTACGTGGCCTGAGCCGGTCGTGCCCGTCCCCACGTCGGTGACCGTGGTCATGCCGACGCACCGTCGCCCGGCGTCACTGCGGCGCGCCCTCGAGAGCCTGGGAGCGCAGGCCGGCCCTGGCCTGGCATGGGACGTGGTGGTGGTAGACAACGACCCCTCGGCCGGGGCGCTGTCCATGGTGGGCCAGATGGCCGACAGCTTTCCGGTGCCGCTGCGCGCCGTGCACGAGGAGCATCTCGGCGCCGCCCATGCCCGCAACCGCGGCCTGGCCGAGGCCACCGGCGACATAGTGGCCTTCGTCGACGACGACGTGACGGCCGATAGACACTGGCTCGCCACCTTGGTCGAACCCATCGTGGCCGGCCGTTGTGGCGGCACTGCCGGGCGGGTGGTCCTCGACCCGGTGGTGGCCAGGCCCCGGTGGTTCGACGAGGAGGGCATCGGGGGGTACCTGGCCCGATTCGAGCCGGCCATCGCCGAGACGCCCCTCGGGCCCGACAGCTACGCCTTGACGGCCAACGCCGCCTTCAGTACCGGGGCGCTGCGAGCCACCGGCGGCTTCGATCCAGCCCTCGGGCCCCGGGGCCGCACCCAGCTGGCCGGGGAGGACAATCGCATCGTGCGCGACTTCCTGGCCCAAGGGGCCACCATGCACTTCGTCCCCTGGGCCGTGGTGGTCCACGAGCTGCCGCCGTCGCGCCTCACGCGCCGGTACCTGTTGCGCCGGGCCTATCTCCAGGGCCGCTCGGACTGGATGCTCGATCGGGGCCGCTATATCGAGGGCCGTTTCCACGGCATGAGCGGGGCCTTCAGTTGGTTGGCCACAGAGCTCCGCCGACGCCGGAGCGAGGGTTGGCGTCGGCCCGAGGTGAGGTTTCATGCCGCCACCGACATGGTGCGCACGGCGGGGGCTGTTCGCCAAGCGGTGTCGTGGTGGTGGCCGGGCGCGTCGTAAAGGCAATCAGCCCCGGCCGGTGAGGCGCCCGACCCAGCGCGCCGTCATGGCCAGGGCGTAGGGCGGGACCACGTAGCGTTTGCGCAGTGGCGGCCCGTCGGCGGCCACGTCGTCGAGCGCCGCGCTCAGGCCCGTGCGCAGCGCCCGGTCGCGCCACGGCGGCTCGCGCAGACCGGCGCGAGCCAACTCGGCGAAGCCCGAGCCCAGCTTGCGGTGCAATGTCCAGATGGCGCGCCAGGTGACCCTGGGCTCGTGGTCAACAGCCGCCTCGTCGCAGTAGTTCAGGCGGAACCCGGCGTCGGTGGCTCGACGGCCGAATTCGAAGTCGCCACTGGCCACCAACTCGGGCCGGAAGGGCCCCACGGCGTCGATGACACCGGGGCCCACGAACAAGTTGGCCGTGGCGGCGAAGCGCTCGGCGCGTACGTTGCGGTCCTGATGGAGGTAGGTGGCCCGGTCGAAGCGCTCCCAGATGGAGGGATCGGGGCCGGTCGGGCGCTGTCGGATGCGCCCACCGACCAGATCGGCGCCCCGGGCCAGGGCGTCGCACCCGGCGGCCAGCCACTGCGGCTGGGGAATGCAGTCGGCATCGGTGAAGGCCAGCGTGGTGTTGGCGGCGGCGGCGGCGATACCGGCGTTGCGTGCCGCATAGGGCCCGCGTCGCCTCTCACTCAGCAGGCGCGGGGCCAGTGGGTGGGCCATGGCGATGGCGGGACTGGCATCGGTGGACCCGTTGTCCACCACCAACACCTCGAAGGGGGGTGCGCCGACCTGGGCGGCCAGGGCGTCCAAGCAGGGGCCGATGCGCTGACACTCGTTCAACATGGGGATGATCACGCTGATCGCCGTCGGGCCGCTTGGCACGGACTGAGGCTACGCGACGGGCTGGTTTAGTCTGCGCCATGGACAGTTCGACGCGTCACGGCTTGGCCCTGAGCGTCGTGATCGCCACCCGTGACCGTCCGCACCTCTTGGACGACTGTCTGGACGCCTGCGAGCGGGCCCTGGGCCCCGACGACGAGATCGTGGTGGTGGACTCGGCCTCCACCTCCCCGGCCACAGCCGAGCTCGTGGGCCGGCGTCGCGCCCGTCTGGTGCGCTGCAAGGTCCCCGGGGCATCGCTGGCTCGCAACGCCGGATGGCGGGCCGCCTTGTCGCCGCTCGTGGCCTTCGTGGACGACGACGTGCGGGTGGCCCCGGGGTGGGCCGAGGCCTGGCGCCGCGCCTTCGGCGCCGACGGCGATCTGGGATTCGCCACCGGCCGCCTTACCGCGCCGCCCGACGGCGATCTGGGATTGCGGCCGGTGGCGGTGTTCGACGAGCCCGAGGCGGCCGAGATCGGGCCGTGGTCAGTCGGAGGCTTCGGCCACGGGGCCAACATGGCGGTGCGCCGGGCCGACCTCGAGGCGGTGGGGGGCTTCGACGAGACGCTCGGCCCGGGGACCAGGTGGTACGCCGGAGAGGACCTGAACCTATTCGACCGCCTGGTGGCGGCCGGGAGCCGGGGTCGCTATGTCCCCTCGGCCGAGGCCTGGCACATGCAGTGGCGCACCCGTCGCCAGCTCATGACCCTCGAGTGGCGCTACGGGGTCGGCCAGGGAGCGCGCCTGGTGAAGCTGCGGCGCATCGACCCGGCCCGGGCCCGACCGCTCGTACGGGTCACCCAATGGGACGAAGGGGTGAAGGCGGTACTGGCGGCGGCCCGTCGTGGCTGGAAGTTCACCACGGCCAGCACCGCCCTGCGCATGGTGGGTACGGCCGTGGGCGCCGTGTCATGCGCAACGCGGTCGCGGCCTCAGCCCGGCACGGGCTGAGCGCCGGCCACCAGCTCCCACTGCTCGTGCATGTGAGCGGCGAAGCGGGCTCGGGAGAAGTGGGTGGCGATGTGTGAGGCGGCGGCCGCTCCCATGGCGTGGCGGGCATCGGGGTCGGCCATCTGGGCCATGGCGCCGGCGAAGGCGCCAGGCTCGGGTGGGGCCACCAGCCCGGTGCGTCCGTGGACCACGGCTTCGCATCCCCCGCCCATGTCGGTCACCACCACCGGTCGTCCGGCCAGCCCGGCCTCGAGCACCACGGTGGGGAAGGCGTCGGGCTCCACGCTCGGGACGAGCACCACATCGGCGGCGTCGTAGAAGGCTTCAACGTCGGGGCGCTGGCCCATGAAGTCGACGATGCCGTCGACACCGAGACGCCCGGCCAGGGACCGCAGCTCCTGGTGGTAGTGCTCGTCCCCGGGCTCCACCGGTCCGCCCACGATCACCAGTCGGGCATCGGTGATCGCCGACCCGGACCCCGCCCCGGGCCCGACGAGGCGGGCCAACGCCTCGATGGCCACGTGGTGACCCTTCAGGTGGAACAGACGCCCCACCAAGACATAGGTGAGGGCGTCAGGGGCGAGTCCGAGAGCCTGGCGCGCCTCGGCCCGGGGCCGGGGCGGGCTGCGCCGGGCCACGCCGTTGTGGATCACCACCACCCGCTCGGGCGGGTAGCCCGAGGCCACCAGGGCGTCGGCCACGTAGCGGCTCACGGCGGTGACCCGGCGGAAGCGGGTGGCCATAAGGCGCTGGGCCCGGGCCCGGGCCGGCCCGATGGTCCGGGCCGTGGTCACTTCGTGGACGCTCGCCAGCGCCGGTGTCCTCGTGGCCAGGGCCACCGGGGCCACCACCTTCATGGAGAAGGCAAGAAAGGCGTGGACCACCTCGGCGTGCTCGCGCCGCACGGTGCGTCTCACGGCCAGCACGGCGCGCAGGTAGGCGGCCACGTAGGCCGGGCCGGGGGAGTGGCGCAGCTTGGGCAGAGAGAAGTCAGCCACGCCGTGGCCGAGGGCGCTCACCTGGCCGGCCAGGTCGGACCCGGCCGGGGCACACACCACCACCTCACCGGGCGGCGTCTCGGCCAGCAGCTCGAGCAGGATGCGCTCGCCCCCGGCCACATGGCCCTGGCCCATGACGATGACCACCCTCACCGGCGCCACACGCTCATGGCCGGTACCGGGCCAGGACCCGCCGGTACAGGTCCTCCACCTGGGTGGCGCAGCGGTCCCAGGTCTGCTGGGCGGCCATCACTTCGGCCCCGGCGTCGACCAGGTCCTGGTGCCGGGCGGTGTCGGTGAGCAGACCGACAGCCGCCGCCGCCAAGGCGTCCACGTCGCCGAAGCCCACCAGCGCACCCGCCGCCCCGATGGTGTCGTGTAGGCCGGCCACGTCGTAGCCCACCGGCACGGCCCCGGCGGCCATGGCTTCGAGGGCCACGATGCCGCGTCCCTCGTAGGCCGACGGCACCAGGACGAGCTGGGCGGCGCGGTACTCCCGCCCGAGCCCGTGGGTGTCGAGGCGGCCCAGGTAGGTCACCACACCCCCGCTGACCTCGGCGCGGGCCCGCACCGCCTGCTCCAGCGAGCCCGACCCGACCACCACGCCCCTCGCCCCGGGCACGTCCCGGGCCACCCTCTCCATGACGGCTATGGCCTCGAGGGGCCCTTTCTCAGGCTCGAGGCGCCCCACGAAGAGCAGGCGCCCGGGCTCCTTGGCTACGGCCGGGTCACCCACCAGCGGATCGAAGCCTTGGGCGATGACCTCCACCCGGGCCGGGTCCACTCCCATGGAGCGCACGGCCTCGGCCGTGGTGGGCGACACGGCGGCCACGGCGTCGGCCCGGCGGTACGACACCGATTCGGCCACGGCCATGAGGCGCTCGGGGCGCAGGGCGCCATGGGCTTGGCGGTACGTGTGGTGGGCGGTGAAGACGACGGGCACCGGCAAGCGCCGCAGCAGTTGCAGGCCGCCGGGCCCTCCCGACAGGTGCACCACATCGGGCCGGCCGTCGAGGAGCAGGCCCGGCCGTCGATTGAGGGCGATGGACATGTCGACATGGCTGCGCCCGGTGATCCGGGGGAAGGTGATGGCGTGGGCGCCGACCCCGGCCACGGTTCGAACCTCGAGGCCGTGGGCAGCCAGGGCTCGGCGCAAGTTGGAGGAGTAGACGCCCTGGCCGCCGACGGGAGGCTCGTCGTCCCATGTGGCCCATGTGACCCTGATCGCCACAGGCCAGTGTCTAGTGCGCGGACGGCACCCTCAGAGCGATGGACGCAGTCGCCGCCGCAGCCCCCGCACCATGCTCCGCACCAGCATGGTCACAGCGAACGGGGCGTTGTGCAGGAGATACCGCTTGAAGAGTCGACGGGGTTCCAGGCGCAGGCGGTGCACCCATTCGAGCCCGGCCCGGCGCATCCAGTCGGGAGCCACCGGGAAGTCGCCCGACGCCATGGCCAGGCCGGCGCCGATGCCCACGAACCAGGTGGAGGGGAAGAGGGGGCGCAGGCGGTGCATTAGGCGCTCCTGCTTGGGGCAACCGAGCGCCACGAACACGATGTCGGGTGCGGCGACCCACAGCTCGGCCACGATGCGCTCTGTCTCGGCGGCGTCGTGCTCGTATCCCCAGGGCGGGGAGTACCGCCCGGCCACCACGAGGCCCGGGGCGCGCTCCATCAGGTTGGCAGCGGCTCGGGCGGTGGTGGGGTCGTCGTCGCCCAGGAGGAAGATGCTGAAGCCCTTGGCTGCTGCTCCGACCGACAGCGACTTGAGCAGGTCCGACCCCGGCACCCGCTGGCGCAGCGGGGTGCCCTGGAGGCGGCTGGCCCACACCAGGGGCATGCCGTCGGCCAACACCAAGTCGGCCTGGGCCACGATGTCGGCTAGCTCCGGGTCGGAGCGCACCTGCATGAGGATGTTCACGTTGGGGGTGGCCATCCATCCGCCGAGGCGGGCGGAAAGCGAGGTCATGACATGATCGACGACCTGAGCTTCGTCGAGGTCGTCGAGTTGCAGGCCCATGACGTCGACCAGCTCCCGGGCCCGAGGAGCCAGGGCCAGCTCGGGTAGCTGGGCCTCATCGGCCTCCTGGGCCTCCTCAGTAACCTGGGTCATCTGGGTTTGAGTCAACGATGCACTTTCCGTGATCGCCATCAGTCGCCTCCGACGTCCACCGTGACGAAAACGGCTGATCGGGGCCTCCCTTGTGGGATTTCGCGGGTAAATGGCACAAGTGGCGGTGAACTGAGTGTGGACAGTGGGGAAACAAGCAGTGGACAACGAATCCCCGGCCACAGTCCCGCCGACCGCCGCGACCCCGTTGACCAGGGGCGTCGTCGTGTTCCTACCCGATGGGCAGCGAACTACCCGAAGAACCTCAAGCCAGAGCCCGGGCCAGGGCCCTGGCCCACAAACCGGGGTCCCTGACCATTCGCCCACCCTGGCGAGTCGCTTGCTCGAGGAGCAGCATGGCCATGGCCGGCGGCGCGGCTGAGGCCAAGGCCCCGAAGACCCGGCGCCGTTTGGCCCAACCCGAGCCCTCCTCCATACGCTGATGGGCCCGGTGGAAGGCGTGGCACGCCCGGGACATGGCGGCTCCGTGCTTCTCCTCGAATTGCTCGAGCCCCCGTCGTTTCACGTCCACATCGGTGAGCCGGGGCCCGCCGTGGAACACGTACTCCACGAGAGGCTCGGGGATCACGCCCACCCCGGTAACCCGGGCGCAGCGCAACCACAGGTCCCAGTCCTCCACGCTGCGGAAGGTCTCGTCGATGCCCAGCTCCCCCCCGAGCAGCGGCCGCCGGCCCATGACGAAGGAGAAACCGCCCACGAAGTTGGCCCACAGCAGCTGCTCGGCTCCGACCTCCCGCGGGCCGCGGTAGTGCAGCGGCGCCCGGGTGCTGCCCTCGATCACCATCAGGTGGTCACAGGTCACGAGGCCCACCTCGGGGTGAGTGCTCAGGTAGTGCACCTGCTTGGCCGTCTTCTCCGGATGCCACCGGTCGTCGTCGTCGATGAAGGCCACGAGCTCGCCCGTCGCCTGGCCAAGGGCCACGTTGCGGGCCCGGGACACCCCGCCGTTGTGCTCCAGGCGTTCGAGGCGCACCCGCCCATCGTCGCCGGCGCCCTCGGCCACGGCTTCGGGCACGCCCTCCACCGTCGAGGCGTCGTCGATCACCAGGAGCTCCAGGTTCGGGTAGCTCTGCTCGAGCACCGACCGAACGGCCCCGGCCAGTCGTGCCGGGCGGTTGAAGGTCGGCAGGATCACCGACACGAGCGGGGACGGCGTGGCGGCCAAGGCCCGGAAACCTACCTGACGGCTCCTCGGGCCCCGCGGCGTCGGCATCCGGCGGGTGCCGCACGCCAGGTGCGATGCTGTGGCCCGTTTTCCTCCCGCTGTCGCCGAGCTGTCAGGCTCACCGGCGTCGGACACAGGACCGGAGATGACCAGGACATCGCAGTGAGGACACTCATCTTGTGCGGCGGCCGCGGCACGCGCGCCTACCCGCACACCGTGGAGCTACCCAAGCCGCTGCTCGAGGTGGCCGGCCGCCCGGTGCTGGCCCAGGTCATGGAGATCTTCGCCGCCCAGGGTTTCACCGACTTCGTGCTCGCCGCCGGCTTCAAGCGCGAGTTGATCGAGGAATTCGCCTCCACCGTGCCGGAGCAGTGGGACGTGACCGTGGTCGACACCGGGCTCGATACCAACACCGGCGGGCGGGTAGCCCGGTGCGCGCCCGGCATGGGGGAGCGCTACTTCGTCACCTACGCCGACGGGCTCGGCCGCGTCGACCTGCACCAACTGCTCGAATTCCACCGCTCCCACGGGGCGGCCGCCACCGTGACCACGGTGCCCTTGCCCTCGCAGTACGGCACCATCGAATGCGACGACGCCGGGCGCGTCACCCGTTTCCTCGAGAAGCCCAAGCTGGCCGATCACTGGATCAACGCCGGTTTCCTGGTCTTCGAGGAGAGGGCGCGCCAATGGCTCGGGGCCGAGGACCTGGAACGGGAGGTGCTGCCGGCGCTCAGCGCCGCCGGGCAACTGCACGCCTATCGGCACCTCGGCTTCTGGCGGTCCATGGACACCTACAAAGACGCCCTGGAGCTGAGCAACCTGTGCGGCGAAGGACCGCCCCCGTGGGCGTGGGCCTCGGACCCCGAGATGCAAGGGGCATCGTGACCCCCGCCACGTCGCCCCCGGCTGTCCCCACCTTGCCGGCCGACGCCCGGGCCCTGGTGACCGGGGCGTCGGGCTTCATCGGGTCGCACCTGGTGCGTCGGCTGCTGGCCGACGGCGCCGAGGTCCATGCCCTCACCAGTGCCGTCTCGAGCCTCTACCCCCTGCGCCTGGTGGACCTGCGCTCGGCGATCACCTTGCACCAGGGGAACCTGGCTGATCGAAGCGCCATGGACGCCGTGGTGGAGGCGGCCCGGCCCTCCCACGTCTTCCACCTCGGGGCCTACACCCACGTGGGTAAGTCGTGGGCCCGGGTGGACGAGTGCATCCAGGTCAACGTGCAGGGAACGGTCAACTTGCTCCAAGCCCTCGACGGCACCGGCTACACCCGCTTCGTCAACATCGGGACCAGCGAGATCTACGGCGACATCGAATCGCCGTTCCACGAGGACGACGCCGTGCGCCCGGTATCGCCGTACTCGGCCAGCAAATACGCGGCGGAGTGCATGTGCCGCCTCTTCCAACAAGGACGGCAGTGGCCCATCGTCATGGTGCGCCCGTTCAACGCCTTCGGCCCGGCCCAGACCCCGGACCGTGTCATCCCCGAGATCATCGTCCGGGCCCTGCGCGGCGAACCGCTGCGCATGACCCAGGGCCGCCAGACCCGCGAGTTCAACTTCGTGGAGGATCTGGCCGACGGCATGGTGCGGGCGGCCACGGTGCCCGACATCGAGGGCCGCCTGTTCAACTTGGGTTGCGGCGAGGACATCTCGATGCGCGACCTGGCCACCTTGGTGCTCGACCTGATGGGCAACCCGGTGGAGGCGCAGTTCGGGGCGTTGCCCGAGCGACCCACCGAGATTTGGGTCATGCGTTCGGATTCGAACCGGGCCCGCCAAACCCTTGGGTGGGCCCCACGCCACAGCCTGGCCGAAGGCCTGGCCAAGACCATCGACTGGTACCGCCGGGAGCTGGCCGACCCCCGGTCCCCTTTCGTCGAGGGCTGAAGGCGCCGGCCCACGACGTGGTCGGTCGGTCAGCACGAACGACGGGCCAGTCGCCGGTAGAGCGCTTCGTGGCGGGGACCGACCTCGTCCCACGACCAGCGCCGGGCCTGGGCCACGCAGCGCCCAGGGGTGGCCGGGTCCCGGGCCAGATCCACGGCCCGCCGCAGAGCGTCGGCCAGTGCCGCCGGCTCGGCCGACTCGGCCACCACCCCCACGCCGGGGGCGCCGGCGATCTCGGGCATCCCACCGCTCGGGGTGCAGACCACGGGGGTGCCACAGGCCAGTGACTCCACCAGAGCCAGACCGAAGGCTTCGTGCTCCGACGGCAGCAGCGTCACGGTGGCCTGGCGGTAGCGCTCGGGCTGTTGGCCCGGGTCCCCCACGCCGGGCAGATCGATGGCGGCGCGCAATCGCTCGGCGCCGACGGAGCGCTCGGGCAGGGCCCAGGCGACATCGCCCTCGCCCGAAAGGCTGAGCCGCGCCTCTGGATGGTGCTCGAGCAGGCGCCCGAAGGCGGCCACGGCCAGATCGGCCCGTTTGCGGCGATCGGACAACGATGCCGAGAACAACACGCGCGGGGGCCCGAGGCGCGGCGCGAGGTCGGGTGCGAATTGCTCGAGGCGGATGCCGGGGGGCAGGACCTCGGCCCTGCGACCAAGCTCGTCGTGCAGGGCCTTGGCCGATGCCTCGCTCAGCACGGCCACCATGGCCGAGCGCCGCACGGCCGAGGTGAAGGCCAGGCGCTGGGCACCGGCTCGGGGGATCTGGTGGCGATGAGGGTGGCCGAGCACGGTGTAGAGGGTCGGGCGGCGTGCCACCCATCCGGCCAGCGCTGCGGTGGGGGTGAGGCCGTGGACCACGTCGTAGCGCGACGCCACCAGAGGGCGCACGGCGGCCAGGCCGAAGACCTCCACTTCACCCAGACCGAGCCGGGTCGATCCGGGTACAGCCCAGACGTGGCGTCGCACCCACTTACCGGTGCCGTGAACGGTGGACCACGACGACCGGCCGGATGTGCCGGTCACGACGTCTACCTGGTGGCCGGCCCCTGACAGGTAGAGGGCCAGGTCCTCCAAGTAGCGCTCGGCGCCGCGGCGAACCTCGGGCCACCGGTAGGGATGGACGAGCGCGATGCGCAGTGGCGTCACAGCAGCACCGTCCGGTGTCGGACTGATCCGCACACCATGACGGCCACTTCCAACGTGTCGATGACAAAGGCGCCCGGTAGAGCCGCCACCCGGCGTCGGGGCCCGGGGGCGGCCGGTGTCACCACCAGGCGATGCACCACCCAGGGGACCACGAGCACCAGGGCCGGGCGCCAGCGCACGGCCAGAGCCAGGCCCACCCAGGCCAGAACGGCCCAGGGATGGGTGGGCTTCCAGAAGATGCGGTGGTGGACGAGGCGCGCCCGTGCCCCGGGGTGACGCTTGAGCACCAACGGGATGTCTTGCCAGCGCAGCGTCTCGCGCAGCACGGCGCGGAAGCTGCCCGGCCGCACGTCGTGGTGGACCACGGCGTCGGGGGCGAACACTTCGTCGGCCCCGGCGGCGAGCACCCGCAGTCCGAGATCGGTGTCCTCACCGCCGGGGGTGCGGAACCCCTCTTCGAAGCCCCCGGCCGCCTCGAGGTCGGCCCGGCGGTAGAAGACGTTGCAGGTCTCGAAGAACCGGGTGTCGTGTACCTGCAGCACGCGTGAGAAGGCCCGACGGGTGAGATGGGCCTGGTCCGCGGGGGGCTCGGTGCGCCCGACCACGATGCGTTGACCGTCGCCGAGGGCGCGGAGCCCTTCGGCCAGCCACTGCGGGTCGGGAACGCAGTCGTCGTCGGTGAAGGCGACCACCGGCGCGCCGCCTTGGCGCCAGGCCAGATTGCGCCCGGCCGCCGGCCCCCGCGACGCGTCGGCCCGGGAGAAGCGCAGTTGCAGCGTGGTGGTGACGGCCAGGTGTCCGAGGACCGCGGAGGTGTCATCAGGCGAGCAGTTGTCCACCACCACCACCTCGAAGCACGAGTGGGCCAGGCTCTGGGCCTCCAAGGCGGCCACCAGGCGCCCGAGCAGATGGGAGCGGCCGTAGGTGGAGACCGCCACCGTGACGAGCGGGGTGTCGGTCACGGCATGGGCCCGGTGGCCGGGGGCAGTTCACGACCGAGATGGGCCCGGGCCACCACCTTCCAGTAGGCGGCTTCGTGGGGGCGGTGCCCGATGCGCGCCGCCAGGTAACGCTCGGCCGCCGCCGTGGCGTACAGGGCCCGCATGGCGCCGATGGACATGGGACGGCGGGTGGTCCCTAAGAAGCGGTAGAGGTTGGCGATCTCGAGCGCCGGGCGGCTGGCGCCGAAGCGGCGCTCTCCCGATGCGTTGCCCACGTGACGCACGACGGCGGCTGGCTCGAAGACGATCTGCCAACCTCCCCGGTCGGCCCGCCAGCACCATTCGAGGTCTTCGACGTACATGAAGAACCGCTCGTCGAAGCCGCCTATGGCCCGCACGGCCTCTGCCCTCATGAGCAGCGCAGCGCCCACGGCCCAGTCCACGGGCCGGGCGTGGTGGTAGTCGGTAGCGCCCTCTAGCGACAGCGAGGCCTGCAGCCGCCGCGGCAGCCAGCGCCGGCCTCCGACTACGTCGAGCAGGGCTACCGACAGCGACGGGAAGGGGTGCACCGAGTGTTCGATCGCCCCTTGGGGACGGCGCAGTAGTGGTGCCACCGCCGCCGCCTGCGGGGCCCGGTCGGCCGCTTCGAGCAGGCGCCCGATGGCGCCTTCCTCGGGCCAGGCGTCGGAGTTGAGAGCGAAGAACCACGGCGCTTCGGAGCGGTGAAGGAGCCGGTTCATCCCCCGGGCGAAGCCCACGTTGTCGGGGCTCACCTCGACTTCGGCCTCGGGGGCCAGTCGGGCCAATGCTTCGACGGTGGCGTCGGAGGAGTGGTTGTCGTGCACCAGCACTCGCAACTCACAGCCCTGTTCGGAGTCCAGCAGATGGCGCACGGCCCGGGCGGTGAGCTCGGCGGTGTTCCACGTGACCACCCCCACATCCACCTGGGCCCGGTCAGCCACGGAGCCTCCGGCGCACGGTGTCGGCTATGGGGTCGGCTACGGCGGCCAGGCGTCCTCGGGCCCATCGGGCCCTCGAGGCCACGCCACCGCGACCCTCGGACCGGTAGACGAGCAGGTGCGAGCGGCCGTGGAACACGCGGTAGTACAGCAGCCCCTTATCGGTGGCCCGGCGCACCAAGGCCTCGATGGGCAGGGGACGGTGGAGATGGGTGTCAGCCGGGTCGGGCTCGAGGAGGTTGACGGCCACCACGGCGGCGCGCTGCTCCAGGGCGGCCACGAAGGCGAGGGGGTCCTCGACATGTTCGATGACGTCGAAGGCGAAGGCGGCGTCGAAGCCGCCCGGTACCTCGCCCTCGATGTCGTAGACCGGGGCCGACTGCCCCCGTCGCTCCAGGCGCCAGCGCAGGTAGCGGGTGCTCGGGTTGTCGAAGTCGGCGAAGGCCACGTGGTAGCCGTCCTCGAGCAGGCGCAAGCCGTCGGATCCGATGCCACAGCCATAGTCGAGGATCGAAGCCCCGGCTGGGACAGTGGCGCGCAGCGAGTCGAGATAGGGCGTCTTGGTGCCGGCCATGGCGAAGGCAGTCAGGTCATAGAGGTACATCTGGCTGGTGCGGTAGAAGGTCGCCTCATCGGCGGCGGCTTCTTCCTCGGCATCGACGGCCCGCTGGTGGTCATCGAGCAGGCGGCGGTCGAAGGCCGGACCGAGGTACTCCTCGAGGTCCCGGCGGTCCTGTTCGCCACCCCAGGCGGCCAGGTAGTACGGGGCCAATTGCCGGAGGAACCAGGTGTCGGCTCGCCGGGCGGCCAGCTCGGCCAGGGCTCGGGGCCGGCGCCAGCCGGCCAGCGGCACCCAGGCCGGCGACACCCGTCCCCGGTCGAGTGCAGCCCGGATGCGGCCCCCGAAGAACGGGCTGAACCAGGGGTGCTTGGCCGCCATGACCTGCTCGCCGCGTGCGTGGCTGGCGTAGCGGCGGGCCAGTCGGCTGAAGTCATAGGCATGGAGGTGCCGAGCCAGCGCCTGGGGCTCGAACCACAGCGACAAGCCCTTCTGGTCGAGGCGGTATCCGAGGTCGAGGTCTTCGTAGTCGAACTCGAAGTCGGGATCGAAGCCGCCCGCCTCCGTGAAGAAATCCCGCTTGAGCGACACGTTGCAGGAGTAGAAGCGCCCCCAGCCGGCGTCGGGGCCGGTGATGTTGGCGTAATCGAATTGGGTGCCCGAGCGATCGATCCAGCGCAGCGTGGGCGAGGACCGGACTTCGTCGTGCCAGACCACCTTGCCGAGCACGCCGTCGTGGGTGGCATCGTGACGGTGGTGGCCGTCGAGGTGGAACTCCACTAGGCGGGGGTCCGGCACCATGTCGTCGCCCAGGAACAACACCATTGGCCGGTGGCTGTGCTCCACCCCGCGGTTGCGGGCTACACCGGGCCCGGCATGGGCTTGAACGAGCACCGTGACGTCCCCCAGGTCGGGGACCCGTTGGTCGGTGCCGTCCACCACCAAAACGACCTCGAAGCCGCTCACGCTCTGGCTCCCGAGGGCTCCCAGTGTGCGGCGGAGGATGTCCCACCGGTCGCGCGTGGGGATGACCACGGTGAGGTCGTGCCCAGTGGCCATGGTGGTCAGTCTCGACTGAAGGACCGCACGGGCCGGGCCGGGGCCCCGATGGCCAAGCAGTGTGCCGGAAGCGGGCGCGACACCACGGAGTTGGCGCCCACGATGGTGCCTTCGCCCACGTCGGCGAAGATGGTGCACTTGGCCATGAAAGTGGCACCGTCACCAATGGTGAGCGGCCGGTAGTCGTAGCCCTGCTCTAGGAGGTGCACGTCGGGGTCGCCGAAGCGATGCCGGCCGTCCACCAGCATGGTGGACTGCCCGAAGCCGCATCGTCGCCCGATGTCGATGGACGTGGAGCACTGCAACAAAGTGTGGGCGGTGAAGTAGCTGCCGTCGCCGATGGTCACCCGACCACCGTTGGAGATCTCGCAGACGAAGCCCCGGCGGAACTCCACCCCGATGCCCACGATCAGCGAGCCGTGGTCCGGGATGTGCAGTGAGAAGCCCGGGCCCAGGCGCACCGGGCCCCGGAACTCCACCGTGCAGTGCCGGTGGGTGAGGAAGATGCCCAGGCGCCGCATCTGCGAGGCCCAGTGGGCGCCGTACTCATAGCGCAGACGCCAGGGCAGTCGTCGAGCGCGGCTCCCCACACTCACAGCTTGGGCTCCTGCCCGCCCTCCGCCCGCGACCGGCTCGGGGCGGCCACCGCCGCTTCGGCTGAGGCGCCGTCGATCCGATCGAAGCGGGCCTCGAGGTCGGCCAGGCCGGCCACCGCCCGGCGCCCGTTCACGAAGAAGGTGAAGGGACCACCGTCGGCCAACTGCGTCTTCAGGTCCGGCCGGCGCAGAGCGACGAGCACCGTGTAGGAGCCGTCGGCCAGGGTGGCCCGGAACGAGGCGGTGAAAGTGGTCTCCTGGCCGGCGGCCATCGGGCCCAGGCCGGTGGGGACGGTGAAGTCGCTGTAGACCCGGGTGCCGTCGGTGCCGAGGATGGTGAACCCGACGACGACGTCGTCGATGGCGGCCAAGGCCCGAGCCACCACCTTGATGGCCACCGGGGAACCGGCCTCCACGTGCCCGGCCGGGAGGCCTTCGGCATCGACCAGGGAGGCCTCGAGGACCTCGACCACGTCGTGTTCGAAGAGCATGTTGCGATCGGGGTTGACGAAAGACTTGGACTCCTCGCTCATGATCTGGTGGAAGAGGGCGATGGCTTCCGACGTCGGGCCGATGTAGCGAGGCTGGCCGGCGTGCATGACCAGGACGCGGTCACACATCTTGCGCACCACCGTGATGTTGTGGCTGACCACGGCCACCGTGGTGCCCGAGTGGCGGATCTGCTCCATGCGGTCGAAGCACTTCACTTGGAAGGCCAGGTCGCCCACGGCCAGGACCTCGTCGACCAGAAGGACGTCGGGCTCGGCGTGGATGGCCACTGAGAAGCCGAGGCGCACGAACATGCCCGACGAGTAGAACTTGACCGGGGTGTCTATGAACTCCTCGATCTCGGCGAAGTCGATGATGGACTCGAGGCGCTGGTCGATCTCGGCCTTGGTCAACCCCAAGATGGTGCCGTTCAGGTAGACGTTCTCGCGCCCGGTCAGCTCAGGGTGGAAGCCCACCCCCACCGAGATGAGCGGGGCGATGCGGCCCCACACCTTGACCGAGCCCTCCGTCGGAGAGGTCACGCCGGCCATCATCGACATGAGCGTTGTCTTCCCCGACCCGTTGCGGCCGATGATGCCGAAGCACTCCCCCTCGTGGACTTCAAAGTCCACTCCCCGCACCGCCCACAGCATCTCGCGCCGGTTCTGGGCCCGGAGCCGTTTAGCCGAGGTGACGAGCAGCGGCGTGTCCTCATACTTGATGAAGCGCTTTCCTACTCCCTGAAGTTGGATCGAGGCGGCCATGGGGATCAGAGCCGATCGGCGAAGACGCGGTCGCGCCGGGCCTGAAGGTAGACGCCGATGGTGAAGCACACCGCCGTCCAAATGAGGCTGACCACCACGGCCACTCCCAGGTCGGCCTGCGGTCCGACGAAGGCATAGCGGAAGAGGTCGATGGGACCGGTCACCGGGTTGATGTTGATGAGGGGCCGGATGGCCTTGGGCGCCACTGACAGGGGATAGATGATCGGCGTCACATAGAACCACACCAGCATGGCCGCGCCCACCAGGTAGCGGATGTCGCGGAAGTACACGTGCAGGGCCGACAGGATCATGCACATGGACAGGATGACACCGATGAGCAGGAGGCTGGCCGGCACGATGAGTAGGACGCGGAAGGTGGGCGCCACGCCCAGAACGGGTGACAGCACCAGCACGATCACCAGGGAGATGCCCAGGGCGTACAGGGCCTGGGCCACCTGCACGATGACCAGCACCACCCGGGGGAAGTACACGCGCGACGCGAGGCCCACGTTGTCCACGATGGCGGTGGCGCCGGCGCTGAAAGCCGAGGTGAAGAAGGCCCACGGCACCACCCCCGACAGCACGAAGACGCCATAGTGAGTGCCGGAGTGGAGCTTGATTACGTGTGACAGCACCACCACGATGATGGTGGCCTGCATAAAGGGGAGGATGAGGGCCCACAGGATGCCGAAAGAGACACGGCGGTACCGGGTGTGGAACTCCTTGCGGGTGAGCACCGCCACGAGAGCCCGGGTCTTCCACAGCTCGCGTGCCCATTCTCGGGGCGACGTCTGCTCGTGGTGGAGGTCGACGGTGAGCGGGCGCGGCGCGTGGGGCGTCGGTGCTGGATCGTCTGCCGTGATCATGGTGAGCCCTGCCCCCGAAAGTCCGACCGGTCCCGTCTGCCAGAGGTAACGTCGCAGCCGGCCATACCTTGCACGCACCAACCTCGACCCGGGCGCTACCCGACACCCATCATGCCTGGTCAGAGGCCCCTTCGGAACCACCCTCCAAGCGACGTGGTGCCACTGTGGCTCTCCGGCGCGAGCTGCAGTGGCTAGAACTTAGCCCTGTGCTTCCCAACTTCGTGGTCATCGGGGCCCAGAAGTCGGGCACCACCAGCTTGTGGGCGTACCTGCAGGGTCACCCCGAGGTATACCTGTCGGAGACGAAAGAGCCGAACTTCTTCACCTCTGACGCCGACGCGGCGCGGCGAGACTGGTACGAGCAGCTCTTCGAGGGCTCGACGGCCAAAGCGGTGGGCGAGGCGTCCACCACCTACACCATGTATCCCCTGGCCACCGGAGTCCCGGCTCGCATGGCGGCCATGGTTCCCGGTGCTCGGCTGGTCTACGTCATGCGCCACCCCGTCGAGCGGATGCGCTCGGCCTATCGCCACCGCTTGGCCCGGGGATCGGACCACCGGCCCATCGAGCGGGCCTTGGCCGAGGACTCCACCTATCTCGACGTGAGCCGCTACGCCATGCAACTCGAGCAGTACCTGGCCCACTTCCCCCGTTCCCAGCTGCTGCTCATCACGGCCGAGGACCTGCGCGACCACCGGGCGGCCACTTTGGCCAGGGTGTGCTCCTTCATCGACGTGAATCCGGCTTGGCGGCCGACGGCCGCCGCCTTGGAAGCCGAGCACAACGCCTCGGCCGGCTTGCGCCGGCCCCGGACGGCGCCCCGTCTCCTCGGAGGCGCCTTGATCCGCTCTCACGTGGTCAAGCCCGGCGGCGACCGGCGGCCGAGGTGGATGGACCACTCCGCCATGAGCAAGGCCATCTCCGACGCCGACACCTCGCCTAGCCCGTCGCTGCGGCTTCACCTGGAGCAGCAGTTGCGTCCCGACGTCGAGAGGCTGGTCCCATTGATGGACCAGGGGTTTGACGGCTGGGGGCTTCTCTGAGCGGGTCCCGTCCTATGCGCATCCTGGTAGTGACCAACATGTACCCCCCGCACGCTTATGGCGGCTACGAGCTGTCGTGCCGTGACGTGGTGGCGCAGTGGCGCCGGCGGGGCCATGACGTCCACGTGGTGACCAGCACGATCGAGGTGCCCGGCGCCGGCGACACTGCTGAAGAGGAGAGAGTCGAGCGGGCCCTGGCTCTGTACTGGGACGACCATCGCATCGTCAGGCCAGGGTGGCGCCAGAGCATGGGCCGGGAGCGGGCCAACCTGGCGGTGCTGGCCCGGTCCCTCGAACGACACCGGCCCGACGTGGTCTCGGTGTGGGCCATGGGGGCCATGTCGTTCTCCGTGCTCGACGCCCTGTCGAGGGCCCGGATGCCGACGGTGACGGTGATCTGCGACGAGTGGCCCGTGTACGGTCCTCGCATGGACGGGTGGCTCCGGCGCTTCCTCGGTCACCGTGCTCTGGGCGCCGTAATCGGGCGCCTCACCGGTCTTCCGACCACCTCGCCATCTCTCGACGAGCTCGGACCGGCCTGCTTCGTAAGCGAAGCGCTGCGCAGCTCGGTGCGCCGGCAGACACGCTGGTCCTTTCCCGAGTCCACCGTGGTGTACTCGGGGATCGACCCCGAGCTCTTCACAGCGCCAGGCGCCTCTGGCGGCTGGCGCTGGCGGCTGCTCGTGGCCGGTCGCATCGACGACCGCAAGGGCATCGACGTGGCCATCCGGTCCCTGGCGGCGTGCCCGGGGGAGGCCACCTTGTCGGTGGTGGGCCAGGGCGACGACCGCTACCTCGAGGAGCTGCGCCGCTTGGCCGCCGGCCTCGGCGTTGACGGGCGGGTCTCCTTCCACAGCGCCGGTCGGGCCGAGCTGGCCGACCTGTACCGGGCCGCCGACGCTGTGGTCTTTCCCCCGACCTGGGAGGAGCCCTTCGGCCTGGTGCCCCTGGAGGCCATGGCCTGTGGAACCCCGGTGGTGGCCTCGGCCACCGGGGGCTCGGCTGAGTTTCTGGCCGACGGTGCCAACTGCCTCACCTTCGCCGCCGGCGATGGCGACGCGCTGGCTTCGTGTCTCATGCGCCTGGCCACCGACGGCCCGCTGCGCCAGCGCCTGATCCAAGGCGGCGTGACGACGGCCGCCGCCTTGGGTGTGGACCGGCTCGCCGAGGTGCTCGAGCAGTGGCACGCCTGGGCCGGCGGCGCCGGGGACCGCCCCGCTGACCGTCACCTGCCCTCGTTCTCATGAGCGAGCCCGCGGTGAGCGTGGTGGTGCCGACACGGTCCCGGCCGGCGTTTCTGGCCGATGCCCTCGATGCGATAGGGGCCATGGCCGGCGACCGATTCGAAGTGGTGGTCGTCGACTCCGGGTCCCCGGACCCGGTCCCGGTGGCCGAGGTGGTGCGCCGGGCCGGCGCCAGGCTGGTGCGCTGCGAGCGACCGGGCATCTCCCTGGCCCGCAACACCGGCGTGGCGGCGGCGCGCGGCGCCATCATCGCCTTCACCGACGACGACTGCGCCCCGGATCCCCGCTGGGTCGAGGCCATCGTGGCCGCCTTCGAGAACCACCCCGACACGGCATTCCTCACCGGGCGGACCTCGGCTGGCGAGGGGCGTGGCGGTCGCGGACAGATCCAGCTGTCGGTCCAGGAGGACACCGAGCCGGCCGTGTTCGCCGGGGCCGACGACGATCCCTTCACCATGGGACATGGGGCCAACATGGCCTGGCGCGCCGATGCGCTGCAGCAGCTCGGTGGCTTCGACGAGCTGTTGGGCACCGGGGCGCGCTTGCGCGCTGCGGAAGACACCGACGCCTTCTGGCGGGCCCGGCGCCACTCGTTGATCGGGCGATACGAGCCTGACGCTGTGGTGGTACACCGTCAATGGCGAGGACGCCGGGCCCAGCTTCACAGCATGCATGGCTACGGCGTCGGAGTGGGCGCTGTCACCGTCAAACGGTGGAGGATCGACCATGGCGGCGACCGGTCGTGGTTGCGGGCGGAGATGGCGCGTCTGGTGTGGCACGACGGGCTGGTGGGTGTCGTGGGGGACTTGGCGCGGGGCTACGAGGCCACGGCGGCGGCCCGGGCCGTCAGCACCGCCGGGGTGGTGCGCGGGGCCACGCTGGCCTCGCGGCTTCTCCTGGACCGGGAGCATTTCCAGTCCCCGTCGACGAGCTAGGGCTCGGGGACCACTGGGACCAGGGTGGACCGGTATCGTGGCACCGGTGCAACCGACGGCGACCGCCTCCCGGGCCGGCTCCACCGGGCACCCGCCGACCGGCACGCCCTGGATCCTGCACTCTTTGGCACGGTGGCTGCCGTTGTCGGAGCAGTTCGTCCACAGCGTGGTCACCACCAGCCGGCACCCGGGCATGGTGGTGGCCCGGAAACCGCTCGAGCACACCGACGTGTTCCCCCACCGGCCGGTCCACAGCCTCAAATGGATCCCGACGTCGGTGGGATGGGCTACCGAGCGGCGCCTGGTGACGGCCAGCCTGCGCGTCCTCACCGCTCTCCGACCGGTGGGCCTGGTGCACCACCATCATGGCTATGGCGCCACGCTGGCCACCGGCATCGCCCGGCGCCGGCGCATCCCGTTGGTGGTGTCGCTGCACGGCCAGGACGTGGTCCCCCATGGCCAGGTGTTCCCGGCCGACTACGCCGAGGTGTTCGACACGGCGCACGCCGTCGTGGTGCCGTCGCAGTTCCTGGTCGGGCCGGCGCTGTCCATAGGCGCCCGGGCCGACACCGTCCACGTCATCCCGAGCGGCGTGGACACGGCCTACTTCGCCCCGGTGCCGCTCCCCGAGGGACCACCCGAGGTGGCCTTCGTGGGCCGTTTCGTCGAGAAGAAGGGCTTGGACGTCCTGCTGGCCGCCTGGCCCTCAGTGCGGGCCGCCGTCCCCGGGGCCACGCTGCGCCTGGTGGGCTACGGGCCCTTGGAGGCTCTGGCGCGCCGGGGCGACTCGGGTGTGGTGGTGGAGGCGGCCGACCCGTCGCGACGGCGCGCCCAGGTCCGCCAGACCCTGGCCCGGGCCCGGGTGGTGGTGACCCCGAGCCGCACCGCCGCCGACGGCGACGCCGAGACCCTGCTCATTGTGAACCTCGAGGCGCAGGCCCTCGGGCGCCCCCTCGTCACCACGCGACACGGTGGCATCCCTGAGTACGTGGACGAGGGGAGAACCGCACTCGTGGTGCCCGAGAACGACGCCGACGCCCTGGCCGACGCGCTCGTCACCCTGCTGGTGGACGACGACGCCGCCCGGGCCATGGCCGACGCCGGGCCGCCATGGGCCGCTCGCTTCGATGTCACGCTCTGCACGGCTCGCCTCGACGACCTCTACGACACGTTGATGGGACAGTCCCGGTGAGCAGGCGGTCGCCGGCCAAGGTGCTCGGTGGCGGGCTGCTCGACGTGGCCGGCGCCGTCCTCCGGCCGTGGACGGCGGTGGTCCTCTGGTGGCGCCGGCTCTGGTTCGTGGTCCGCGTCGAAGTCCGGGCCCGCTCGGTGGGATCGAGCATCGACCTGGCCCTGGCCGGCGGCGTGCGCCTGGGGCGCCGCATCACGGTGGAGATCCAACCCGGCACCCACAACCGGCTGCACGTCGGGGAGGCGAGCAACATCGGCGACGACGTGGTGTTGCACTTCCTCGGTGGGACCATGGACTTCGGCTCCGGGGTCATCATGCGCAAGGGTTCGTGGGCTGATTCCTCGGGTGTGCTCTCGGTGGGCGACGGTGTCTTCATCGGCACCGGGACGTTCCTGCACTGCGCCGAGCAGACCACGGTCGAAGCCCTGGCCGTGCTGGCCGAGCGGGTGGTGGTGACCGACTCCAGGCATCTGCGCACCGGGGCGGGGGTGCCGGCCTTCCATCACGTCAAGGCCACTCCCACCTCCATCGGCGAGAACGCCTGGCTGGGCGCCCATGCCGTGGTGACGGCCGGGGTGCGCGTCGGGGCCGGCACCGTCGTGGGGGCGAGTGCGGTGGTCACCGAGGACGTCGCCGACGGGTGGCTGGCCGCCGGCAACCCGGCCCGGCCGGTGCGGCTCCTCGACACCGAGGACACCGGTGGCTGACGTCCACGCGCCCGACGCACCCGACGCGCCCGAGATCAGCGTCGTCATCCCAGTACGCAACGAAGAGCACCACCTGCCGCCCTGCCTCGATGCCCTGGCCGCCCAGGTGGATGCGCCCCGGTTCGAGGTCATCGTGGTGGACAACGGCTCGACCGACCGGACGGTGGAGGTGGCGTCGGGGCACGGCGTCGTCAGTCGCGTCATGACAGAAGCGGCCCGCGGCCCTTACGCGGCGCGCAACACCGGTATCGCCGCGGCCCGCGGCAAGGTGGTGGCCCTGACCGACGCCGATGCCGTGGCCTGGCCTAGATGGTTGGCCGAAGCCTCGGCTGCCTTGGCCGGGGCCGACCTGGTGGGTGGGACCGTCCGCCAAAGGCCGTCGGGCACGGCGCCGACGCTGTGGGAGCGCTACGACAGCGCCACCTACCTCGACCAGGACGAGAACGTCCACCAGCTCGGCTTCGCCGCTACTGCCAACCTGGTGGTCCGGCGTTCGGTGTTCGACACCATCGGCGTCTTCCGCCCCGAGTTGGTGGCCAGTGGCGACACCGAGTTCGGCCTGCGGGCCACCGCCGCCGGGTTGCGCTTGCGTTACTGCGCCGAAGCCGGTGTCGACCACGCCCCGCGCACCACTATGCGCGCCACCTGGGAGCTGCACCGCAAGCTGGGCTCGGGTTTCGCAGAGCTGGCCCGAGCGGGGCTGCGGCCCAAGTACTGGGCCGACCCGGCCCTGCGCACCACGCCGCAGCACATGGCCCACATGGTGGACCTGGCGGCCCGCCAGGGGCCCCCGGTTCGGCGGCGCTACTTGGTCCCCGTGCACCTGGTCGTCATGACAGCACGCTGGGTCGGCTATCTCTCCGGTCGAGGATGACCAGGTCCCACCGGGCCAGTTGCCGGCAGCGGGTCAAGCTCCGGCGGCGGCCACCACGGGGGAGTTGAGGCGGGTGCCTCCCATCGAACCCTCGAACAACGCGTCGCCGAAGGAGAACACCCCGCCGTCGGAGGCCACCAGCCAGTAGCCGCCGCCGTCGGGTGTGGTGGCCATGGCCACGATGGGCCTCGTCAGGCTGGCCGACGACATCGACCCCCGGTACTGGGCGTCTCCGAACGTCGCCACCGCACCGTTGGCCATGACCAGGTAGTAGCCCCGGTCGTCGGCGGTCGAGGCGGCACCGACCACCGGCGCCGCCAGCTGTTGTCCGGCCAGCGACCCCTGGTAAGTGGCGTCACCGAAGGCGAACACCCCGCCGTCGGAGGCCACCAGCCAGTAGCCGCCGCCATCGGGTGTGGCCACCATGCCCACGATGGGCGCCTGGAGACGGGTGCCGCCCATGGAACCGAAGAAGGGGGCGTTGAACGAGAAGATGCCGCCGTCGGAGGCCACCAGCCAGTAGCCGCCGGTGGCGGCGTCGTTGGCCATGGACAGCACCGGCGCGTTCAGGTGCGTGGCGCCCATGGAGCCGTAGAACGGAGCGGCGCCGAAGGCGAAGATGCCGCCGTCGCTGGCCACCTCCCGGTAGCCGACGTCACCAGGGGTCGGTGCCATGGCCACCACCGGTTGGTTGAGGTGCGTGGCCCCCATGGACCCGTAGAAGGGAGCCGTGCCGAAGGCGAAGATGCCGCCGTCGGCGGCCGCCATCCAGTAACCCGGTTGGGCACCGGGCCCGTTGGCGGCGGCCTGGGCCAAGGCGGCCAGGACGGGCATGCCGCTGGGGGAGGGTTGCGCCGGGCCCTGGGCCACTTTGGACTGGACCAGGTCCCACGGCCACCCCGGGTTCCCGTCCCAGCAAAAGGCCGTCCATCCCCAGTGTTGGGCCTCGGCGAAGGTGATCACGTTGGCGTTGAAGGTGCCGCTCGAGTTGGTGGGCCAACCGAATTCCCCGATGGACACCGGGACCTGGTGTTGCTGCTGCCACACCTGCCAGGGCTCGAGCAAGGACGAGGGGTCATAAGGATTGGAGGGGGTAGCGGAGTAGCTGTTGGTGCAGTTGGGCGGCGGGTTGTTGGGGCAGGTGTAGACGTGGCTCGAGTAGACGATGTTGTTCCCGCTCACCATGGCATCGGCCGGAGGTGGGGTGCCGCCCCAATTCATGCCGGTGACGAACACGAGGTTGGTCGCCCCGGTGTTGCGCACGTCGTTGTAGAGCTCCTGCATCCCCTCGGCCGGGTAGTTGTTCACCGAGCCGCCCTCGAGGTACTGCGAATCGGTGAGGCCCTGCTCGGGCTCGTTGTACAAGTTGAAGGCCACCAGCGGGTTGTTCTTGAACTGCCCGGCCACCGACGTCCAGAATGTGTCGGAGCCGGGGTTGTCGGCGCTGAGTTGGGGCGCCGCCACCGGGCACGAGCCCAGCGCGCCGAGATCCTTGGGGTTGTTGAAGTGGAGGTCGAGCTCGGCCACCATGCCGGCTTCGGTGACCCAATTGACCACCGTGGTCACGTTGCTCTCGTAGTTCGGGTCGAAGGCGCAGCTCTGCGGGTCCCACAGTTGCTCGCCCAGGGCGATGCGCACCACGTTGGCTCCCCACGCCTTCATCACGGCCACGTCGGACTGGTTGACTATGGCCGGGTCGGCGCTGTCCTCGAACCCGTACAGGTTCACGCCGCGCAAGGTCACCGGGTTGCCGTTGCCGTCGACGATGTTGGTGCCCTGGGTGTGCAGGGGACCCACCACGTTGGGCACGTGATCGGTCGTGGCCGTGAGCGAGGCGTCGTCCACGTACAGGCTCTGGCCGGCGCTGGTGGCCGGCACGTCGAGGCCGAAGGACACCGCTGCCGTGCCCGCCGGGGCGATGGCCACCACCGGGGCGCTGGACACCCACGAGCCCTGAGGTGCCGTGGCTTGCTGCCCAGGCGTGGTGACGAGCACATGGTTGGACGAGTCGTAGAAGGAGAGCACCGGCGCCACGTTCTGCGAGGCGGCGCTGGCCGACTGGAGCGCCGCGCTGGCTGTGAAGACGAGATTCGGTGCGGCGGGGACCTCAGGTGACCAGGTGGA